>JBJKPH010000001.1:0-2020 GCA_046706585.1 Bacteroidales bacterium
GTCCGTTTTCCTCCGCATTGTAAATCATCGACCTGAATTTATACAACATAAATGGTTTTCCCCTGTACCCAATCCTTTCCTGCTTGTATATCACCGGACCGGTCCGCGATATTGCGATAGCTACTGAAAGGAACAGTGACAGGGGTAACGATATAACAAGGGCAACCAGTGACAGGGATATATCGAGGAACTGCTTGATATTCTTCTGCCACTGTGGAAAAAGCTCATGGCCTATCAAACTCAAAGGAGTACCGAAGATAGCGCTCATCTTTACACGCCCCAGCAGGATATCGTACATTCCGGGAATGGCTTTGATTATCAGGCCTTTGCCGTTAAGTGTGTTTAATATCTTTCCCATGGCTTCGCCATCATCCGTTTCGGCAGCAATGATCACTTCTTCTATCATATTATCGTCGATGATCTTTTCGAGTTCCACAATTTTTCCCAGTTCAGGAAGAAATTCACTTAACCGGTAAGGTTCCTTATCACATGCTGGAACAAAACCCACGAACTTATTACCTGTGGATAATTTCTGTGAGACTATCTTTAAATATAATGAAGTTGCTTTTCCGTTACCACCGATAATCAAAGTTTTGAAACCTATCCTGCCTTTGTGTATCATCTTAACTGTACGGGCCGTAATAATATATCTTGGTACAAAGATCAAAACAAACTGCAGGGAGAAGAGTATCACAAATGATAAGTAGTAATTCGTATAATTTCCGATAAAATCATCAAGAATCAACCCGAAAAAGAGAATCACTGTCCCAGTAACAGTAACCAGCAGGGTAATGCCCAGTTCATTCAGTCTTGATTTTCGTAGTGGATTGCTGTAATAACCTGATAAATAATAGAGTGTGATCCAGAATATAGGAATGATAACCAGACCGGCTATAAGTCTGTTGTCAGGAGTAATATGAAGTTCCTCACCGAACAGTCTTCTTTCAATTACGATCTTGCGGAGAAAAAAGAAGCCTGTCCATGCCACCATTGATGTCAGGATATCAGAGATCAGGTAAATAAAGGTCAGTTTCTTCTGGTTCATAAATCAGGTTGAGGAACAGGGTAATATTAAAACAAATATTTTCAATTATTATTTTAAGGACAAAGGGAAAAACCTCTTTTTTTATCAGTAATAAACTTTCCTCGAAAAGTTTTCCCGGTTTTGTTATTTTTGCTTTCTGACCCGTTTAAAAAGATGATCTCACAAACAGACTCATTTGAAGCAAAAGGAAAGAGGAAAAAGCTGATTGACGGCCTTCGTTCAAAAGGAATTGAAAGTGAGGAAGTCCTGGAGGCAATGAACAGGGTTCCACGGCATATATTTATGGACACGGCCTTTCTCAATCATGCATATCAGGATAAGGCATTTCCCATCTCGTCGGGGCAGACTATATCGCAACCATACACAGTGGCTTTTCAGACCTGTATGCTGGAGATCAAAAAAAGAGACAAGATACTTGAGATTGGTACCGGTTCGGGGTACCAGACAGCTATCCTGCTTGAGATGGGAGCAAGGGTATATACGATCGAAAGGCAGAGGGAACTATACAACAGGGCTCAGAAAACACTTGGAAGGCTGGGTTACAATGCGCATTTCTTTTTTGGTGACGGGTTTGCCGGCAAGGAACAGTATGGTCCATATGACGGCATACTGATTACTGCCGGAGCTCCGTTTATTCCTGAGCAGTTGCTGGCACAACTAAAGGTGGGTGGCAGGCTTGTTGCACCTGTCGGAGGAGGAGGGTATCAGGTTATGACCCTGGTAAAACGAACAGGCAATGATGAATATGAAACAACTACTCATGGACATTTTTCTTTTGTTCCTATGATCAAAGGTGTTGTAAACGGTAAATAGAAGAATCATGAATATTAAGCGTTTTATATTTTCTCCAATCGAAGTAAACACCTGGGTTCTCGACGATGGCAGCGGTGAGTGTGCTGTAATCGACTGTGGCTGTTACGACAGGAATGAATTCGATCAGTTGAGAAAGTATATTGATGATAAGGGACTTAAGCC
>JBJKPH010000002.1:0-4522 GCA_046706585.1 Bacteroidales bacterium
CTGCTCCATCTGAAGTACAAAAAGCATATTTTTGCCGGTCACGGAGGAGCAGGGTCAGGCTCAATGAGCACAGGCGCCAACGGTGAGGATATAACAGTAGAGGTCCCTCTGGGGACTATAGCACGACACGCCGAATCGGGTAAGCAACTCTTTGAAATAACATCTGACGGCGATGAGAAAATACTCGTAAACGGAGGAAGGGGAGGTCTGGGTAATGTGCATTTTAAGTCGGCTACAAACCAGACACCACGATATGCACAGCCTGGTGAACCGGGAACCGAAGACTGGTTTATCCTCGAGTTGAAGGTACTGGCCGATGTCGGACTGGTAGGTTTTCCCAACGCGGGCAAATCGACACTACTAAGCACCGTCTCGGCAGCAAAGCCAAAAATAGCCGATTATCCCTTTACTACCTTGGTACCTAATCTGGGTATAGTGAATTACCGGGAAGGCAGGTCATTTGTTATGGCCGACATCCCGGGTATTATTGAGGGTGCTAACGAAGGAAAGGGTCTGGGTCACCGGTTTCTGAGACATATAGAAAGGAATTCCATACTTCTTTTTATGGTGCCGGCCGATAGCGGGGATATCATGGAAGAATATTCAATCCTGGTAAGGGAACTGGAAAAATACAATCCCGAACTGCTGGATAAAAGAAGGGTTATGGCTATTACAAAAAGCGACCTGCTGGATGATGAACTGATGGATGAGGTAAGAAACAGCATTGATTTTGCTCCCTACGTATTTATCTCATCGGTGACCGGATTTGGGATCGACCGGCTGAAGGACCTGTTGTGGAGAGTAATGCAGGAGGGTTAACGGAATTAATTATCTGAAATATGCTTGAAAGATTAGATCAGTCACTGTTCCTGTTTGTGAATTCCCATTTTTCACCTTTCTGGGATAAGATAATGTGGACCATAAGCGCCAAACCGACATGGATCCCGCTTTACCTGTTCATGCTGATTATTATAGGCATAAAGTATAAATGGAAGATGCTGGTGATAGTGCCTATAATAATTCTGACTATTACTGCGAGCGACCAGCTATCGGTGCATGCTTTCAAGGAGGTTTTCCAGAGGCTTCGTCCATGCCATGAACCATCGCTGTTCGGGATGGTGCACATGGTAAACGAACATTGCGGAGGGAAGTACGGTTTTGTCTCATCACACGCTGCCAATACATTTGCCGGAGCCCTTCTTACCCTTTTAATGGTGAGAAGGAGGTGGTTCACTATTATGGTACTTGCCTGGGCGGCAATAGTATCATACAGCAGGGTATACCTGGGTGTGCATTATCCGGGTGATGTGATATGCGGCGGATTGCTGGGTGCCTTGCTGGGATATCTCTTTTACCTCCTGTATAAATTTATCGATAAAAGAATTCTTTCGGAAACAAGATTCTTCAAAACCTAGCATATTATGCTGGTCGTTTTTACAAATACCAATGACCCTTTCTTCAATATTGCGAGCGAGGAGCATTTCTTTCATAAGCATGATGAAGATTTTTGCCTGATATACATTAATGCACCATCGGTGATAGTGGGTAAACATCAGAATACTTATGAGGAGATAAACCTTGATTTTGTGCTGAGCGAAAATATTCCTGTGATAAGGAGGATCTCAGGCGGAGGAACAGTATATCATGACACAGGCAATATGAATTTCACCTTTATTACAAACAGACCGGAGGGATTCCAGGTTGATTATCACAGCCAGCTGATACCTGTAACCGAATGGCTGCAAACACTTGGACTGACCACGTTTGTTGGTGAAAAACATGAGATAACCACCGATGGTCTTAAGTTCTCGGGGAATGCCGAACATGTTTTCAGGAACAGGGTTTTGCATCATGGAACGCTCCTCTTCTCATCAGATATCGATGCTCTGGGGAAAGCACTTGAAAAGGGGAAAGGAAAATATACAAGCAGGGCAGTCCAATCGAACAGGTCCTCAGTAACTAACCTGGAGGGTAAACTGAAAGGTATCACCAGTACCCGGGAATTGGCAATAAGTTTCTCGGAATTCATGCTGGCAGGTCCGGAGAGAGGCCTGAGATATGAACTGAAAGAAGAGGAGATACGATCGATCTGTGAGTTGGCAGCTGAAAAGTACACCAGATGGGAATGGAATTATGCCTATGGCCCGGCGTATACTTTTCTGAATGAGGCTGAGATAGACGGTTTGAGGGTAACGATTGATCTCAGTGTGAAGAATGGTATAATTAACGAATGTGAGATTAAAGGGCACAACGTGCTTTCGTCGATTGCAGCAGCTCTGAAAGGAACAAGACATATATTCGGTGAGATGAAGGCCAGGTTAAGCGAACTGGGGTTTGCAGTAACCGACAGTGAACTGATCGGCTTTTTCAGGTGACAATATGAACTTGAGACGTAAAATACTGAAATCAGTGAACTACTCCTCCGACCAGAAGGGGATAATAAACCGTTATATCGGTGAGAAAGGAGGATGGGATATGCATCTGAAAAACTGTCGCGATTATATCCTTGACGGAGTTTCCCGGTCGGGTTGTAAAACGGTAACAGTGCTGGGAAGCGGATGGGCGCTAGACATACCTCTGGAGGAGTTAAACAGTATGTGCCGAAAGGTGTGGCTTGTAGATATCTGCCATCCGAGACAGATAGCCTTAAAAGCCGGCAGGATGAAAAATGTGGAACTCGTAGGGAGTGATATCACAGGTGGTGTTGCAGAAATGATAATCGACTCAGGATGGAAAAGATTCGTTGAGCATGGATCGGTAGAATTACCTGAATACCGGCCCGCCTTTAAGCCCGGACTGATAATTTCATCCAACATCCTTACACAACTCGACAGCCTCGTAATTGATTATCTGGTTAAAAAGACGGGTATGAAGCGTGAACACTTTAAAGAGCTTAGCAGCAGAATGCAGTCGGCTCACATAGAATTACTCAGGAACTACCCTTCGGTTCTGATCACCGAAACTGCTGAACATGTATTTCTGTCTGGCGAGCATGAAAGGTCGGGTTCACTGCTTTTTTGTGAATTGCCCGCCGGTGACAGGATAAAAAAATGGAAATGGAATTTCGATACAAGGGGAACCTATTACAGTAAAAGGAAGGTTACTTTTGACGTTTCGGCAATAATGTTAAATATATGAGCAGGATCGATCTGAAAGATTTTTACTCCAGGAGGGTTGAGTATTTTAGCAGGTTACTGGCCTCAACTCAGTCACGAATAATGATAATCTCGTTAGCAAGACTGGTCGTTTTTTCCGGAGGGATTACAGCTACGATATTTCTCTGGAAGGCATCGGGAGTTGCAGGGGTGATCTCTCTGCTTTTCTTTCTGGTTATTTTTGTGGTACTGGTCAGGGCAGATGTGGCGGCCCGCCGCGAGAAAAAGCTAAGGGAAAGCCTGGTAAGAATTAATAATGGCGAGATCGCTTCGCTGAGAGGAGATTACAGCAGTTTCGGATGCGGAGAGGAGTACGCCGATCCTTCACACGATTTCTCACACGACATAGATATTTTCGGCCGGAGTTCAGTATATGGCATGATAAACAGGACAAGCACCATACACGGTCCCGACACGCTTGCCGACTGGCTTAGTAACCCTTCCCTCGATAATAATGACTTCATCCTGAAGCGGGATGCCATAGATGAATTGAAGGGGATGACCGACTGGAGGCAGCGGTTCGGGGCCCTGGGATCAATATCGGAGGCAGGAAAAAAAGATAGCGACAGGTTCTTACTATGGCTAAACAACGATTCAACGATCTTTACCGGAAGGTTTTTCAGGATACTGATATTCATTCTTCCTGCTTTGTCAATCCTGTTTCTCGGAATGCTGATCTTCGGCAAGATCCATTATTCGGTATTTGTCGGATCAATACTGGTCAACCTGTTAGTCGAAGCCTTAAGGATAAGGAGTATAAACAGGATCCACAGTCTCCTTTCGAAGCAAAACGATTTTCTTGTCTCCCTGCGGTCACAGCTCGAACATTTCAGTGATCAGGAGTTCAAATCTGAATACCTGACAAAGCTAGGCAGATCATTCACCCGGGATGGTATTACAGCCGGTGAACTGGTAGGGAAATTGTCTGATATAACAAGTGCTTTTGATAACCGGCTCAACATGCTTGTAGGAGCAGTGATAAACGGACTTCTCCTGTGGGACTACCACTGTATCCTAAGGCTTGAAAAATGGAAAGCGGATGTCAGGAACCTGGTGCCTGTATGGTTTGATAACCTCGGTATAATAGATGCCCTTTCGAGCCTGGCAAACTATTCTTTCAATAATCCGGCTTTCTGCATCCCTGAGAGATCAGACGGTGAATACTACCTGGATGCCCTTGATCTGGGTCACCCGCTTATTGATGAAAACGAGCGGGTGGGGAACGACTTCAGGATCGCCACCAGAGGAACAATCTTCATTATTACCGGTGCCAACATGTCGGGTAAAAGTACTTTCCTCCGAACGGTTGGCGTTAACCTTGTGCTGGCTATGAACGGAGCCCCGGTATGTGCAGGAAAATTCATCTT
>JBJKPH010000003.1:0-8713 GCA_046706585.1 Bacteroidales bacterium
ATGATTTTAAGAATTACCCGGGTGTGCCACCAATTCAGGTTGAACTGGCAAAAGCAAAATGCCGGAGTGCCGAAGATGTAATACGGTTGCTGGGGGATACATATGAAACAGGTGCCGGCCACGCTGAAATGCCTGATATTTCAGCATCACCGGTCGACGTGGCTGAGAATGAAAGTGTACCTGAAGAGTCAACATCGGGTGCAGAGGAAGAGATAATTACTATTGAGGAGGAAATGCCGGCAAGTGCTGAACAACCGGCAGAGGAACAGGATGAAATTTCACATCTCAATGAGACAAAAGAATCAAAGGGACAGGAAAAGAAGATTCTTGCAGATAAATTCAGCCACCTTTCAAACAGGATAAACGAAAAGCTTGGAAACGGCCGCATGGAAGGTCAGGCTGGTGATATGGCCAAACTGAAGCCTGTTAGTGACCTGAAGGAGGCCATCGGCATTAACGACCGGTTCTTCTTTATCCGTGAATTGTTTGGCGGAGATAAGGAGATGTTCATGCATACTCTGGAACTTTTGAATAATGCCTCTGAAATGAAGGATGCCCTTAATATTATTGATACCAACATAAAGGGTGATCCTGATTCTGAGGCCTGCGTGCAGCTGACTGAGCTGGTTAAAAGAAAACTCTCACCCAGGGGAAATGGGTAAGCTGATTATAGTACCAACGCCTGTCGGTAATCTCGGGGACATTACACTGAGAGCTCTTGACGTGCTTAAGAAAGCCGACATGATCCTGGCTGAAGATACCAGGAAAACAAGGATATTGCTTGATCACTTTGAGATTAGATCAATCCTTCGATCACACCATAAGTTCAACGAGCACAAGAGTGTCGAAGGCATATGCGACGAGATTGCCGGAGGAAAAGAGATAGCTCTTGTAAGTGATGCCGGCACACCTGCGGTATCTGATCCTGGTTACCTTCTTGTAAGGGCATGCATTGAAAGAAATATAGAGGTTGAGACATTGCCCGGGGCAACAGCTTTTTTACCGGCCCTGATCAATTCGGGCATTCCCTGTGACCGGTTCTGTTTCGAAGGATTCCTTCCACAGAAGAAGGGCCGTCAAAAAAAAATTTTATCCCTGGCCGCGGAAGAGAGAACAATGATCTTTTACGAATCGCCATTCAGACTTCACAAAACACTCACACAATTGTCAGAGGCCCTTGGCAGTGAACGTAAAGCATCAGTTTCCAGGGAACTTACAAAGATCTACGAAGAAACTATCCGTGGCAGTCTGGGCGAACTGGCAGAACATTTCAGTGAAATTAATATCAAGGGTGAGATAGTTATTATTGTTGAAGGAGCATGAAAAGGTTAACAAATATTTTCTCCAGTCTGTATCTTTAAGCTTGCAAGTACGTCTTAATCTATATTACCTCTTTTGAAGAATATTCTCACCATATCATTCCTGCTGCTGTTTACTTCCGGTATTTCGGCACAAACACTGGGAGGCCTGATCACCGGTATTAACGGTGCGCCGATACCATACTCCACTGTATATATCAGCGAACTGAAACTGGGCACAACTGCAAACGGTAAAGGTGAATACAAATTAAATATCAGACCTGGTAATTACAGCATAATATACCAGAGTCTTGGCTATTCGCCTGAAATAAAAAAGGTTACAATTAGCGAAGAGGACAAGATTCTGAATGTTGTTTTACAGGTCCAGTATTACGACATACCAGAGGTCAGAGTAACCTCATCGGGAGAAGACCCCGCATATGGAATTATGAGGAAAGCGATCGGTCTTGCTCCTTATTACCTCAACCAGATCAGGCACTACAAGGCTGAAGTATACATAAAAGGAGGCATGGTAATAAGGAAGATCCCCAAAATCATGAAAAAGAGGATCGAGGCTGACGAGCAGAATTTAAAAGAGGGAGAAACCTATATTATTGAATCCCTCAACGAGATCGAATTCAATGCACCCGACAGGTTCGACCAGAGGATCATTTCGCAACACAGCACCTTTCCAGAATCGGGTGAGACCGAGATATCCCCTATGGATATTGTTACCGCCAGCTTTTACCAGCCACTTCTGGCCGATATAGCTATCAGCCCCCTGTCGCCCAACGCGATGGCACATTACCGGTTTAAGTACGAGGGTTCCACGTTTCAGGGAGACCGGGTTATAGATAAGATCTCGGTGATACCAAGGAGAAAAAGCCAGCAGGTATTTGAAGGAACTATTTTTATTGTTGAAGACCTGTGGTGTCTTCATTCCGTTGATCTGGTAAATGAAAACATAGCCGGGTCGATAGAGATCAAACAGATATATACACCGGTACAGGATGACATATGGATGCCTGTAAGTCATAATTTTGACATTAATATATCAATCATGGGTGTCAAAGCCGGCGGCACATACGGAAGTGCTGTTACATATACAGTGGTAGAGCCCAACACCGGACTTCCCGTTCCTGAAGAGATTTTGTCAGCCGAATCCCATGACGAGCCTTCTCCCGAAATTATTCCTGAAAAGTCGAAGGATCAGGCCAGGATCGAAGAGATCCTGACAAAAGAGGAACTGAGCAACAGGGATATGGTAAAGCTTTCAAGATTGATGGATAAAGAGGATAAAAAGGTTGACACGACATCTTCAAATCTCGAGATTGTTGAAAAAACCGCAGTCACCGTTGATGAAAATGCAGGTAAACGCGACAGTACATACTGGAATGATGTTCGCCCCATACCCCTGTCGAATGAAGAGCTGTTAAGTCTCAGGACCAGTGACAGCCTCGCTTCTCATATCCTCAGACCGGCAAAGGGGACAGTATCGGACACAACCGGGCCGGCACAATCCTCATCCGGCAGATTTAAGAACGTAATCAGGGGAATAGCGACGGGCCATACTTTTTACAGTAACGACAGATCACTAAGTTTCAAATATGGTGGCATAATTAAGACAGATCATTTCAGGTTCAATACTGTAGACGGTTTTACTTATGGGACCGACTTCAGTCTGGCAAAAAAATGGGAAAACGGACCGGCCCTGACCATTTCACCAGAGATCGATTGGGCTTTCGCGAGGGAAAAGCTGTTATGGAGGGTAAACAGTACATTAACCTACAGCAGGATGAAGCAGGCCAGACTTCATCTATGGTTTGGAAGGAGAAGCCTCGACTATAATAACTCGGCAGGAATATCACCCGGATTGAATACGTTTACTTCCCTGCTATTCAGGAATAATTACCTGAAACTTTATGAAACAAGGTACATTACACTGGTTAACAGGTTCGAGCTGGTCAATGGTTTCTATGTCGAAATGAGATACTACCACGACAACCGGTCAACACTCGTCAATTATTCCGACTTCTCCCTTTTCTCCCGGGATAAGGAGTATACACCCAACATACCGGTTAACAGCTATATCCATGTACCCTCCATTTCCGGCGATTGGTATAATCCGGAAAATCATATCCACGATGCAGGAAGGATCACTTTAACCTATACCCCGGGACAGAGATACAGGATCAATAACGGGTCCAAATCACCCGCCGGTTCCGATTGGCCAACCTTTATCCTTTCATGGGAGCATGGCTCGAACAAGGCTTTCGGGAAACCCGGGCAATCATATGACCTTGTCAGGTTCGAGGCAGGTAAATCAACTAATATAGGTGCTTTCAGTGAATATTCATGGAAGGTCAGGGCCGGAGGTTTCCCCGATAACAGGGGTATTGAATTCCAGGATTTTGTCCACTTCAATTCACAACCTGTACCACTGCTTTTTGCAAACTACCAGGACGCCTTTATGCTCCCCGATTATTACTCGCTGGCCACACCTGAATATTTTCTTGAAGCACATGCCAGGATCACATCACCATACATTCTGATCAAGCTTCTGCCTTTCCTCAGCAATACACTCATAAGGGAGAATATAAGCTTCTCCTATTTGTATACACCTGCAACACGAAATTACTACGAAATAGGATATGCCCTGAGCGAGGTGTTTCTCCTGGGCAGGGTTGGTGTTTATGCCGGTTTTAACGATCTGTCATTCAAAGGTATTGCACTACGTTTTACCTTTAATATAAACTGACAGCAGGTTCAGGGGATGTCAGAATCAGCTGAAGGGTGAATCATCATCTCCCCCCTGATCTTTATCGAATGCGCTGTCAAATGATGAAAAATCATCATTGTTCATTTTTGAACCCACAGTAATGGTATTATCACCTATAGTGCCTTTCAGTGATTCGTAATCAACCTCATCCATATCGGTAAACTGGGCCCTTTCTTCCCTGAATCTCAGCAACACATCATCAACAGGGCCGTTCCTGTTCTTAGCCAGAATGATCTCGGCTATCCCTTTCGATGGTGTACCATCCTCCATCTCCATAAGACCGTATTTCTCGGGCCGGTGGATAAATACCACCATATCGGCATCCTGCTCGATAGCTCCTGATTCGCGCAGGTCAGATAACTGGGGTCTTTTTGATCCACCTCTTACCTCCACCGATCTGTTCAGCTGGCTTAGTGCAAGTACTGGAACATCAAGCTCCTTTGAGATACTCTTCAGCGATCTGGAAATACTGCTCACCTCCTGCTCACGGCTGCCCGACTCTTTTGGCCCGGTCATCAGCTGCAGGTAATCAACGATTACCAGATCGAGTTTATTCTGGGCTTTAAGCCTCCTGCACTTGGCCCTCAGTTCGAACACCGATATTGCCGGAGTATCGTCGATGAAAATAGTTGCTTTCTCCAGTATCTTGATCTTCTCCTCCAGATGCCTCCATTCCTCTTCCTTAAGTTTTCCATTACGGATCCTGCTTGTAGGCAGTTCAGTCTCGGCAACTATCAGCCTGTTAACCAACTGAATGGATGCCATCTCGAGTGAAAACACAGCTATATTCTTCTTATGCTCCACTGCCATATTCCTGGCCATTGTAAGGGCGAAGGCCGTTTTACCCATCGAGGGTCTGGCTGCAATAATTACAAGGTCCGATCTCTGCCATCCCGAGGTGAGCCTGTCGAGTCTTGTAAATCCCGACGGCACCCCTATCAGGGCATCTTCCTTTTTGCTTGCCTCCTCTATCTCATGGATCGCCTCCTTAAGTACGGCACTTATCGGAGAAACCTCCTTTTTTATATTTCCTTCTGCTATCTGGAACAGTTCATTCTCTGAATAATCGAGCAGTTCGTTCACGTCGTTGGTATCGTCGAACGCCCTTTCCTGTATATCTGAAGCAACCCTGATCAGTTCCCTTTGTATATATTTCTGTGCAACAATCCTGGCATGAAACTCAACATGGGCCGCTGACACTACTTTTGAGGTAAGCTGTGTAAGGTATACCGGGCCGCCCACATTCTCAATCTCACCTGTTGCCTTGAGTTCCCCGGTAACAGTATACAGATCTACCGGGTGTTCCTTAAGAGTCAGTTTCTGAATAGCAGCATAGATCTTCTGGTGAGCATCCTTATAAAAGCTGCGAGGCTGAAGGATATCAAGGACTGAAATCACTGCCTCTTTTTCCAGCATTATTGCCCCCAGCACAGCCTCCTCCATATCAATAGCCTGCGGAGGAACCCTTCCAAAATCAGGAATAGGTGTAACAAGGTTCTTTACCTGCCCTTTTTGTAATGCCATGGTTTAATTTTCTATTTATCTGTTTTGTCCCCGAATTCTTTCCGGGGATCCCATTTTTATCCTAAGGATGATAAGCATCAAAGTTAAAAAATAGGCTCATCTGCATCGAGCCGGCAATACGATTATTACAAACATATTTGTGTTAATATTTTGTTGAAAAAAACGAACCTGTACCGGTTTTCATTAATTCCCTTTCAAACAGTATCTTTACATCTGATAAGGGGCAGTGATGACAATATTTCCAAATGCAAAAATAAATATCGGGCTCTCAATCCTTGGACGGAGAGAAGATGGTTTTCACGATATTGAGACCATCCTCTATCCTGTCGGGCTGCGTGATGCACTGGAATTTGTAACTGCCGATAACGACAGCGACAGTGATGAGCTTACAGTAACAGGAATTGACACAGGTTGCCGTATGCCCGACAACCTGGTGATCAAATCGCTTAACATCCTCAGGAAAGAATTCAGTATCCCGGCTCTAATGGTACACCTTCATAAAGTGATCCCAACCGGTGCCGGACTTGGAGGAGGATCATCCGATGCTGCTTTCATGGTGAAGTATCTGAACAGGTATTTCAGGCTTGGTATGTGTAATAACGATCTCCGGTTAAAGGCTCTTGAAGCAGGCAGCGATTGTCCCTTCTTTATTGATAACATGCCTGTGCTTGCCGCCGGAAGAGGCGAATTGATGACCCCGGTAAAGAATCTTCTTTCAGGTTATAACATTGTAATCGTAAATCCCGGTATCCACATCAATACAGGCGAAGCATACCGGTCAGTTGTACCTGCTGTTTCCGGAATAAACCTTGCAGACCTGTTCAGACAGCCTGTTGATAAATGGAAAGGGACAATTATCAATGCCTTTGAGAAGAGGGTGTTTGAAAATTATCCGGTTATACGATCCATTAAGGAGCGGCTGTATGAAATGGGGGCTGTTTACAGTTCGATGAGCGGCAGCGGTTCATCTGTTTACGGAATCTTCAGAAAAGAAGTACCTGATGATGAGCTGCTCAGCCGTTACTGGACCTGGCAGGGAAAACTTGGCTGATCAATCGATTTCTGCAAGAAGGCACCTGTTTGGAACGGTATCTCCCTCGGCAACATTTACAAGCTTCACTACCCCATCTGCAGGAGACTTTATCCTGTTCTTCATCTTCATCGCTTCCAGCACAAGGATGGTCTCCCCAGACGATACAGTATCGCCAGGTTTTATCATTACTTCGATTATGGTTCCAGGAATAAAACTATATATCTTTCCATGCCCGGCAGGAGTATATCGTCCGGTGGCAAGGAACTTTTTTGAAAGCCTGGTCGTATATACCGAATGATTAATATTCAGTTTTCCGTATTTCATTTGTCCGCTCATAACTTTTCTGATCCTGTTCTGGTTTAAAATGGAGGCACACCATGTTTTTTAACTGGAAGGGATACCGACTTATTTTCTGAAACCCTTATGGCATGCAGCAGCATCTTCCTTGTTTCAGCCGGCTCAATTACCGAATCGATATATCCTCTTGAGGCAGCCACATACGGGTTTGCAAATTTCTCTTTATACTCTTCTACCTTGAGCTTCCTCATAGCATCAGGGTCATCGGCTTCAGCAATCTCTTTCCTGAAAATTATATTTGCTGCCCCTTCCGGTCCCATAACGGCTATCTCTGCCCCCGGCCATGCAAATACAAAATCGGCCCTCAGGTGACGTGATCCCATAGCAATATATCCTCCTCCATAAGCTTTCCTGAGAATAACTGTAAGCTTGGCAACCGTAGCCTCGCTGTAAGCGTAAAGCACTTTTGCCCCGTGCCTGATAACACCAGCATGCTCCTGGTTTACCCCAGGAAGGTAACCAGGAAGATCAACCAGTGTCACGATCGGGATATTGAAAGCATCACAAAACCTGATAAACCGTGCAGCTTTATCAGAAGAATCCACATCCAGCACACCTGCCATCTCGTTAGGCTGGTTGGCTATATATCCAACAGTGCACCCTCCTATTCTTCCGAATCCTATCACCATATTCCTTGCCCAGTGTTCCTGTACTTCGAAGAAATCTGAACCATCGCTTACTGCCCTTATAACGTCTTTAATATCGTATGGCATGGTTGGATCTTCAGGCACAATATCATTTATATCATATTCGCCGAGAGGTTCTACAACAGACCGGCACACGGGTCTTACAGAGTTGTTCTCAGGCAGGAAGCCGATAAGTTTTTTTATCTGTTGATAACATTCATCTTCACTGCCTGCAAAGAAATGCGCATTACCTGTGGTCTCACAATGCACTTTTGCTCCTCCCAGATCTTCCATCGATATCTCTTCACCCAGTACTGTCTTTATTACCTCAGGACCAGTAATGAACATCTTGGATATTTTATCCACAACGAAGACAAAATCGGTAAGAGCTGGTGAATAGACTGCTCCTCCTGCACATGGTCCGAGAATAACTGAGAGCTGGGGGATCACACCACTTGACAGGGTGTTCCTGTAAAAGATCTCACCGTATCCTGCGAGTGAATTCACACCTTCCTGTATCCTGGCACCACCTGAATCGTTAATCCCGATAAGCGGTATCCTCATTTTCAGTGCATGGTCCATTATCTTGGTGATCTTCCTTGAGTGCATAAGTCCCAGCGACCCGCCTGCAACGGTAAAGTCCTGGGCGTAAACGGCAACAGGCTTTCCCTCGATCGATCCGGTACCTATTACTACTCCTTCACTGGGAAGGGTTTTCTTGTCCATGTCAAAATCACGTCCCACATGTTCAACGAAAAGATCATATTCATTGAATGAGTCTGCATCAAGAAGAGCCATTATCCTTTCCCTGGCAGTACGCTTTCCCATTGCTTTCTGCTTCTCGATGGCTTTTTCTCCTCCACCTTGCAGAACTTTTTCTCTTTTTTCCTTGAGTTCCCTGATCTTATTATCCAGCGGCATATTAGTATAATAATTAAACTATTGAATATAAGTTACTTAATCCTTAAAGGGATTAAGAGTACAACGTTAATAATAAAGCTTGTTGAAAATAAGAACTTTTGTCATATTTTTTATCTGCAGCCTATTTTGGAGCCCTCCTGTAGAGGTAAACGGCTACGACCATATATATAATGTT
>JBJKPH010000004.1:0-16757 GCA_046706585.1 Bacteroidales bacterium
TCCCCTTACTGCGTACTGCCCCGGTTCATAAACAAAATCAACCCTATCAAAATTATATTCAAAGAAAAGTTCTTCCAGGAATTCCATTGTCAAAGGATCACTTTCGCATATCCTGAAGGTGTTTTTCCTCAGGTTGTCCCTGCTTATGACCTTTTCCATCACCGATTCGGGATAGGAAACGATAATACATTTCCTCTTTCCTGATCCGAGAAAATTCATAACCTCAGTCCTGAGCACCAGGCTGGAGGCATCCGGCTGGGTATACTGTATTGATCTCTTATACGATGAAGGAAAAAAGAAGACATGCTCATCCCCGATAAGTGAAACCAGATCATTATAAAAGTATGCTGCTTCCTCCTTGTCGGGTAAAACTACCAGATGGGTTGTTTTCAGGTAGTTAAAAAACGATGCAACCAACATTGATCTTGCAGATCCATAGATCCCTTCAACACTTCTACGGTTTGGAGCTTCGTTTTCAAAGTATTTACCAAGCAGATTGAAATGCGGATGATCGGAGTATATATTACCAAGATCGCTTGCCTTCATGGGAAACATGATGTGGCGGCAAAGTTAATACTTCAGATCGCTGTAACAAAGAAAAATATCAACTGAAGGATCTGATGAATTCCTCGACTTTTTTCACCATTTCCGGAGAGCCTACATAGAAGGGTATTTTCTGATGAAGCGATTCAGGAACTATATCAAGGACACATCTCTTCCCGTCAGATCCTTTACCTCCTGCCTGTTCAGCGAGAAATGCAATGGGATTGCATTCGTAAACCAGTCTGAGTTTGCCCGAAGGGTAACTTTCACTTTCGGGATACATATATATTCCTCCCATCAGCAGGTTCCTGTGAAAGTCTGAAACCAGCGAACCGATATACCTTGATGTATATGGTCTTGATGTGTCGGTATCCCTCTCCTGGCAATACTTGATATATCGTTTTACTCCTTCCGGGAATTTAATATAGTTGCCTTCATTTATTGAGTAAAGCGACCCGTGGAGGGGTGTTTTTATTGAAGTGTGGCTCAGGCAAAATTCACCGAAGGTGGGGTCATAGGTGAAACCGTTGATCCCGTTACCAGTTGAATATACGAGCATTGTTGATGATCCGTAGATAATATATCCTGCCGCAACCTGCTTCCTTCCTGTCTGGAGGAAATCACTCATTTCAGCTTCCTTCCCTCTTTCAGAGAGTCTTCTGTATATCGAAAAGATGGTACCTACCGATACGTTCACATCGATATTTGATGAACCATCCAGGGGATCGAGGCACACAATATATTTCCCGTTGACAGCAAACTCATGCGTGAACGTGATTATGTTCTGGTTCTCTTCGGTTGCCACTCCGCAGCATTCTCCGCTCGAAAGGAGCGAACTGATGAATACTTCATCGGCATATACATCAAGCTTTTGTTGTTCTTCGCCCTGTACGTTAACAGTTCCTGACCGTCCCAGAATGTCGGCCAGTCCGGCTTTCCTTATTTTGCTGCTTACCATTTTCGCTGCAGTGCCAATATGGTGCATGAGACCTGAAAACTCACCTTTTGCCTCGGGATAATCCTTTTGCCTGTTTATGATAAAATCATCAAGGGTTGTTATATTATAACTTTTCATGTGCAGAGATTAACTTATCCTTATAAAATTAAGAAACCTGCATTTCAAAAAAAAGAAAGAATGGCATTAGTTGGAGCAGAAAATCCTAATTTTGATAAAATTTCAGGCAAATGTTAGTATATAAGTTCGGGGGAGCATCGGTAAAGGATGCTGAAGGGATCAGAAATCTGGGAAAGCTTGTCTCCGGTGTAAAGGAAGAACTTGTTGTAGTTGTGTCGGCTTTTGGCAAAACAACGAATGCACTCGAGGAAGTGGTTGATTCATGTATTAAGGGAGCGGGAGTTTGTGATAAGATAGATTCCATCATGATATTCCATTCAGCGATAGCATCCGAATTGTTAGGCAAAAACAGTGCTATTGGTCCCGGACTGGTAAAATCGTTTGCCGGACTTAGGGAGATAGCCTGTATTACACCACCTGAAAATTATGACTACCTGTATGACCAGATTGTGTCACTTGGCGAAATATGGTCGACAATGATTGTTAACGAATGGCTTGTCATGTCGGGTGTCAGAAGCAGGTGGGTCGATTTACGTGAAGTACTGATAACTGACGACAGGTACAGGGATGCAAATATACTCTGGAGCGAAACAGAGAAAAGGATCAGTAAGGCCATCGATTTTGAAAAGTCTCCTGTTTACGTGGTGCAGGGTTTTATCGGCGGTACCGTTTCAGGTGAATCAACCACTCTGGGTCGTGAAGGATCAGACTATACGGCGGCTGTAATTGCGAACATCCTGGAAGCTGATAAGGTTGAAATATGGAAGGATGTCGAAGGAGTTAAGAATGCAGATCCTGTGTGGATGCCGGATGCAACTTCCCTGGCCAGAATATCCTACAAGGAGGCGGTGGAAATGTCATATTCCGGGGCAAAAGTCATTCATCCCAAGACTATTAAGCCGTTGCATAACAAGAATATACCCCTGTATGTAAGATCATTCCTGAACCCCTCGCATCCGGGAACGCTTATTAGCACAAACCAGAATATTGTCAGGGAGACACCTGTGTACGTAAAGAAAGAAAAGCAGGTATTGCTTTCGCTTATTCCAAAAGACTTCTCTTTTGTTATGGGTGATAACCTTGGAAAGGTATTCCATCTTTTTTACAGGCACTCCATCAAAACCAACCTTGTGCAGGCAAGCGCAATAAGCATAGCTGTATGTATTGATGACGATCCTGTAAAGATCGAGGGTCTTACAGGTGAACTGGGAAGGGACTTCAGGATCCTTTATAATAATAATGTTGAACTTATCACCGTAAGGCAGTATGAGCATGGCTCACTGGAAAAGGTGGCAGCCGGAAGAACAATACTTGTTGAGCAACGGACAAGACGTACAATGCGCCTTGTTATCGACTGTTCACCCGTTACCTGAAATCAAGCCTGAAGGCAGCCTTGTATCCTATAAGAGTACTGTCATTCGGATCCCTGGATTCATATCCAAGAACAATTGATTTCACATCTTTTTCTATTCCAAGGGTCGATTTATTGAAGTACCAGTCCTCTGTAAATTGTATTTTCCCTATACTTTTCCTGTCGAAGCCTGGAACTCTCTCCATCTCTTTAATATCGGACGGTGATAATTCCTTGTTACTGAAGTATTCATAGGCTTTTATCTTCCCGTCATACACTGCATCGAATATGGAATTTATCATTTCATCACCGTTGTAGCCCTGGAGTCTTTCAGCCTCCCACGGATCATCTTCCGAAAGCACTCTTATCACTACATCATAAATAATATCTTTTGCCACAAGCATCCTTTCTCCTGCCTGACCCTGCTCCATGCCAACATTTCCGGAGTTCCTGCATGAGATCATTATTGCGGCCAAAAGCATGAACCCTATTAGCTTATTCATTTTTCTCATTCTTTATTTCTGCCTTTTGAATTTCAACATCTGACCCCTCTCCCGGTCAAGTATCTTCCCTTCATCAAATACCGGTTTCCCGTTTACGAAGGTTTTGAGTACCCTTGTGGTGAAGCGCTGCCCTGTAAAAGGTGACCAGCCGCATTTATAAAGTAATGATCCGTCAGTTACCTCCCATTCTGTATCAGGGTCAACGAGGCAAAGATCGGCTTTGTATCCTTCGCGAATAAATCCCCTTTCTTCTATATCGAAGAGAAGGGCCGGGTTATGGCACATTTTCTCGACCACTTTTTCAAGTGTAAAGCTGCCCTTTTTCCATAATTCGAGCATTGCCGGCAGTGAATGTTGTACAAGCGGCCCTCCCGACGGGCACCTGGTATAGATATTCTGTTTTTCTTTGAGAGTATGGGGAGCATGGTCGGTAGCAATTATGTCGATACGATCGGCATTGACACTTTCAATAAGTGAACGCCGGTCGAAAGCTGTTTTAATTGCCGGATTCCATTTGATAAGTGTTCCGAGTGAAGGATAAAATGAATCGTCGAACCAGAGATGATGAACACATACTTCGGCAGTGATCTTTTTCTGATCTGCGGGAAGGGAGTTATCGAACAGGTTCATTTCGTCGGCCGTTGAGAGGTGCAGGATATGAAGGCGTGTATCATGCCTGCGGGCCAGTTCAATGGCCAGTGATGAAGACCGGTAGCAAGCCTCACGGCTACGTATCAGAGGATGGTATTCAACCGGCAGATCTTCGCCATACTCTTCAATATACGCCCCGAGGTTTTTCCTTATTGTCGGCTCATCTTCACAATGGGTTGCAACAATAACCGGTGATGCCGAGAATATTGATTCAAGTGCCTTTTCATCATCCACCAGCATATTGCCCGTTGAGGCCCCCATAAATACTTTTACCCCGCATACTGTTGCAGGATCGATCCTTTTAACCTCTTCGATATTGTTGTTGGTTGCACCCAGGTAGAACGAATAGTTGGCTAATGATGACCTGGCACCCATAGCCTGCTTCTCTTCAAGTAGTTCAGAAGTAACTGTTTGGGGCGATGTGTTGGGCATATCCATTATTGAGGTTATCCCGCCTGCCACGGCTGCCCTTGATTCCGAAAAGATATCTCCCTTATGTGTGAAACCAGGTTCGCGAAAATGAACCTGGTCATCGATCACTCCGGGCAGAAGCAACTTGCCCCCGGCATCGATAACATTTGTTATCCCTCCTGTCGGTACTGGTTCATCTTCCCTGAAGATCCTGCTGATGTACTCATCTTCTAACAGGATACTCCCTTTGAAACGTTTGTTCTCGTTAACAATCTCAGCTCTGAGTATCAGGGTTTTCATAACTGTCTCCTGCTGGTTTTTTATATTTTTTGAACAGGCTGCGTGCCTTCATACGGATCACTCCAAGAAGTGCTTCACTGAATATCCCCCCGCTCATCTTGGAGGTCCCCAGTTTCCTGTCAGTAAAAACGATAGGTATCTCAACGATCCTGAACCCTGATTTCCAGGCAGTGAATTTCATTTCTATCTGGAATGCATATCCGACAGATCTTATGCTGTCAAGATCTATGCTCTCCAGCACCTTACGGCGGTAAACCTTAAAACCGGCTGTCGTATCCTTGATCCTCATGCCCGTGATTATTCTCACATATATTGAAGCGGCATACGACATCAACACCCTTCCGAGTGGCCAGTTTACCACATTCACCCCAGATATGTATCTTGATCCGATAACCATGTCGGCACCATTCATACAGGTTTTGCACAGTCGCGACAGGTCTGCCGGGTTATGCGAGAAATCGGCATCCATCTCGTATATATAGTCATACTCCTTTTCTATAGCCCACTTGAACCCCCTGATGTATGCAGTACCAAGCCCTAGTTTTCCTTCCCTTTCGATAATATTTACATTCGGCATCTTATCCATCAGCTCCCTTACCACACCTGCGGTGCCATCCGGGGAGTTGTCATCAATTACGAGGATATCAAATCCCTCTTTCAGTATTGATACCGCGTTGATAATATTTCCGATATTCTCTTTCTCGTTGTATGTTGGTATTATTACCAGGTTTTGATTCATCAGCGATCATTTGATATTGCGAAAATAAGCAAATAAAGGGATACGGGATATTTATGCACCTGAAAAATCAGACTGATCCTTGCTGCGGCATTCCTGCGATCAGCATGAGATGAGGTATTCGTGCATCGACCTTGCCGCTTTCCTCCCGGCTCCCATTGCCAGTATTACCGTTGCAGCCCCTGTTACAATATCACCTCCTGCCCATATCCGTTCTATCGAGGTTTTAAATGATTCCTCGTCAGCAACTATAGTACCCCATTTTGAAACTTCCAGGTCGGGTGTGGTCTGCGGGATTATCGGGTTGGGACTATTCCCAATTGCTACTATGCATGCATCCATTTCCATCGTGAATTCCGACCCGTCTATCCTGATGGGTCTTCTTCGTCCCGACTGGTCGGGTTCACCCAGTTCCATTCTTGAACATTCGATCTCTTTGAGCCAGCCATTATCATCTCCGATCAGTTTTTCAGGAAGTGTCAGGAAGTTAAATTCGACACCTTCTTCTTCTGCATTCTCATACTCTTCCTTTCGTGCGGGCAGTTCTGTTTCTGACCGGCGGTAGACAATTGCCACTTTCTCGGCCCCCAGTCTGAGTGCTGTACGGGCACAATCCATCGCTACATTTCCTCCCCCAACGACTGCTACTCTTCGGTGATGCACCACGGGTGTATAGGTCTTAGGGTACTGGAAACCTCTCATCAGGTTAACCCTGGTGAGGTATTCATTTGCCGAATATACCCCGTTAAGGTTTTCACCCGGAATGTTCATGAACCATGGTAATCCTGCTCCGGTTCCCAGGAAAATGGCATCAAATTCCTCCAGAAGGCTTGTAAGTGGTCTGGTTTTACCAACCACAAAATTACAGATTAGTTTAACACCCAGTTTCTGCAGGTAGTCGATCTCCCTGCTGACGATCTTTCCGGGAAGTCTGAATTCGGGTATGCCATATGTCAGTACTCCTCCTGGTTCGTGCAGTGCCTCGTACATTGTTACATCGTGACCAAGCAGGATCAGATCACCCGCAACAGTAATGCCGGCGGGCCCTGATCCTATCACTGCAACCCTCTTCCCGGTTTTTCCTGCGATTTCCGGCAGATCAATTTTCTCCTGTGCTGCTTCCCATTCTGCTGCAAACCTCTCAAGACGTCCTATTGCAACCGCTTCCCCTTTCTTCCCCAGGATGCATCTGCTCTCACACTGTTCTTCCTGTGGACACACTCTGCCACACACGGCAGGGAGGCAGTTATTTTCCTTGATTGTTTTAATGGCACCCTGGAAATCGTTACCGGCTATCTTACTTACGAATTCGGGGATATTGATCTCAACCGGGCATCCTTCCACACAAAATGGTTTTTTGCATTTAAGGCATCTCGAGGCCTCTTCAACTGCAAGTTCGGCGGTATACCCCAGGGCAACTTCCCTGAAATTTCTCTTGCGGATAAAATCCGCCTGCTTGGGCATATCAACCCTGCTGAAGTTAAGCTTTTTCTTCTCTGTCATATTATATTCCTCCACATCCTGAATGGTGTACAAGAAATGCTTCTTCGTTAATGTACTGTTTCCTTCTTGCCGACAGCTCTTCCCAGTCAACATACCTGCCGTCAAAACTGGGTCCGTCTACACAGGCAAACTTCATCTCTCCTTTCACTGTACAGCGGCAAACCCCGCACATGCCTGTCCCGTCGATCATTATAGTATTCAGGGTAACTATTACAGGAACCCCGAAATGTGAGTAATCCCTGACAGCAAGGTAAGAGAGGGTAGTACACCCGTTAGCTATTATCCTGTCAGGAACAATACCTTCTTCCCTCAGTATCTCGCTTCCTTTTTTTACATGGCCTTTAAAGCCATAACTACCATCCCGGGTGAGCATGATTACCCTGTCGCTGTACTTTGCAAGCTTATCTTCCCAGTACAGCAGGTTTTTGCTTCTCCCCTCAAGCATGGTCACAACCCTGTTCCCTGCCTCTTTCAGAGCCCTGACGACAGGGAAGACCGATCCCATTCCGAAGCATCCTCCTATACAAACCACTGTCCCGTAATTTGCTATTTCCATAGGTGTACCCAGCGGGCCTACCACGGTGGGCAGGAGATCTCCGGGTTGCATCTGTGCAAGCATTCCTGTTGAGGTCCCTACTTCCATAAATATTATCGAGAGAGTACCTTTATCCCTGTCCCAGTCTGCTGCTGTGAGAGGTATGCGTTCTGCTCCCTCACCTGCATGAATTATTACAAACTGGCCGGGTTGCACCGAAGCAGCCACTTCAGGGGCCTCCACCACAAGCAGATGGAGATTGGGGACGATCATTTTTCTTTCTAATATTTTAAACATGTGCCCTCCTGATATTTACCCAACAGGGATTGGTTTTAAAATCGCTGTTATTGTTTAAAGTTGCCATATATACTATCCCGGCAGGGATATTTTTCCTTATTAGGAGTTTAAATTTCTTCTTCACATTATCCGAAGAGATCATTATTTCATCCCCCTCGTCTGTTCCCAGCTTTTTAGCATCGGCAGGGTTAATTACAGCATAACCGGTTTTTACAAGAGTGCTGAACCCGCTCACCGAAGCACTAAGGTCAATCCCCTGGTACCTGTGCGGCATCTCTTCCCTGAAAAGCACAAATGGCATCTTCCTGCCATGATCTGTTTTTCCTGCAGACTTATTGTTCCCGGTGTCGGGAAGTATGGGTTTGAAATGTGACTTTCCCGGTACAGCATATTTGCCGGGCATCTTAACTCCGGTAGCTTTACCCAGCTCAGCCAGTATTTCTGTATGAGGTCTGGCATATTGGTGAGGTAATGATGCCGGTTCAGCAGTTACCGGCGAACCATCCTGTCCGGGCCATGTGCCTCCTGTTTCACCCCATATTGCGGCAGGCAGTACCAGGTTGGGATTTAACTCCTCCGGGACAGGAAAAGCTGTCTGTATGATTACCTGCTTTACTCCAGGTCTTTTCTTATACGGTATATCTCCTGCCAGGTAGAGAAGATCAATCTCTCCTTTGTCTATTTTCCTGAAAACAGTACCTGCATCCATCATTTTCAGTATTGCCAGCATGCCTTTCATGTTTCCTCCGGGATCGGGCATAACCAGTTTCGCCCCTGTCTCTTCCACTATTTTTTCTATCCTTTCAAGTATATTTATGCAACCTGAAATCGACAATATCGAAGGACCTGCGATTATTACCGGGTTTGAAGTTTCCCTGAGGCAGGCAACCATCTTTATTATGTCAGGATCGCTGCATTCACCCTTTCTCAGGCATTCGATCATCTGGTCAAGCAACAATAACCCCCCTCCAGGTTCAGGAACGAATTTTCCACGGGCAAACCGGGTCGTCGTATCACTTATCCATCCGGTCTGGAAGTAAGGTATATCTCGGGATGCAGCTTCCTTAACAGCCATTGTCAGGGGAGCATAGTTATAGTTGCCGTTAAGAAAGAGTGATAATATTGCCCCTGCCTTGCTTATAGTTGTGTATGGAGATGATTTTTCTGACAGCCTCAGATATGCAATAAGATTATCGTTAAGGAACGATGATGATATGTTAGTTGTTTTCAGCACTTTTTCTGCAAACACCCCGACTGCGGCATATTCCTCCATCGAAAGATCTGGTGATACAAATATTGCCGACCTGCCCGGTTCAACTGATTTAAGTATATCGCTTCCCTTTGTTTTGGCTTCGTCCCAATGTACTATCCCTGTACCTTCATCAAACAGGAATTCCGGTTCAAGCATCCTTTCCGTACGGTTTACCAGTTCACTGAGACAAAACCGGCCTTTCACGCAAAGTTCTCCTGCCGACTCGTGGGGTGTCCCCGTGGGAATAGTTCCTACGATCTTATTTTTTACTGAAAGAGCCTGTATCTCACAATTAAGACTGCACAAGGGACATACCGACTGCGTGCGTGAATCGGGCAGGCCCCACCATTTTCTGCTTTTCTCCGACATTGCTCCTGTGGGACATACCGATACACATGCACCGCAATATTCGCAACCGGCTTGTGTATGATTGGTATCGAAGGCAGGTCCTATTGTGGTGTGCTTACCTCTTTGCCTGAGTGATAGCACCGAACTTCTCCTGTACTCTGTACATATACGTACACATCTGCCACAATAGATACACAGGTTATAATCCCGGTCAAAGAAAGGGTCATATTTTTCAACCGGAAGATCACGATATAACCCGGGGAGGGTCAGCTCCTGTATATCGAATGTATCGACTATCCTCTGAAGTTCACAATCATTATCTTTGGGACACCACCGACATCCGGTAGTAATACCGACCTTTCTGATCGTACCCTGGAAATTTGAGCATCCATCGGTGTCACTGCACAGAAGGCATGCTGACGGGTGCTCACTCAGGATCAGTTGAACAAGGTCGATCCTCATTTGCATGAGAGTGTTTGTGTCTGTACGTACTACCATTCCTTCCTCCGCCATGGTTGTGCAGGCTGTTGGATATCCCCTGAATCCTTCGATCTCCACTATGCAGAGCCTGCAGCCTCCATACGGCACCAGTTCGTGATGAGCACACATCTTTGGTATGTATATCCCATTCTCCTCAGCCACTTCAAGAATTGTGAGGCGGCGATCTGTTTCAACAGTGTGGTTATTTATTGTTAGGTTCATGCTTCCTTTCTTGAGGTGATTACAATGGCATTACCGGCAATAGCATCGAACCGGCAAACTTCATAGCAGGCACGGCATTTAATACATTTTGAAGTGTCAAGGTTATGTGGTTCGGAACGGGGACCTGAAATAGCTCCTGTCGGGCATACGGAAACGCAACGCTGACATCCTGTGCACTTTTCGTTAATAACTTCGTATTCTATCAGTTGTGCACACACAAGAGCCGGGCAGTAATACTCATTAATATGTTCGACATATTCAGGACGGAAATAACGCAGCGTTGTCAGCACCGGGTTAGGCGCTGTTTGTCCAAGTCCGCATAGTGAAGTCGATTTTACCAGCTTTGCTATTGATTCAAGCCTGTCGAGTACATCGGGAGAAGCATTCCCCTGGCATATCCTCTCAAGCATCTCTACCATATGCCTTGTGCCTACGCGGCAAGGGGTGCACTTCCCGCATGATTCCTTCTGAATAAAGTCAAGGAAATACCTGGCTACGTCAACCACACAGGTATCTTCATCCATCACTATCAATCCGCCCGAACCCATTATTGAGCCTATCGAAGCGAGGGTTTCGTAAGTAACAGGCGTGTCGAGCAGTTCTTTCGGTATACATCCTCCCGATGGGCCACCAGTCTGTACAGCCTTGAAAGGTTTTTGAGACCCTCCGCCAATATCAAATATTATTTTACGCAGGGGGGTACCGAGCGGGACCTCGATAAGTCCCGAACGCCTGATCTTTCCAACAAGTGAAAAGGTCTTTGTTCCAAAACTCCCTTCCACGCCAACCTGCCTGTACCATTTTGCCCCGTTTCTCATTATATGAGGCACTGTACCCAGGGTTTCGACATTATTTATAACAGTCGGTTTGCCGTGCAGGCCTGACACTGCCGGGAATGGCGGCCTTGTCCGGGGCATTCCCCTTTTTCCCTCTATCGAATGTATCAGCGATGTCTCTTCACCACATACAAAAGCCCCGGCCCCTTCCTTTATCTTAATTTCAAATGAAAATTCCGAGTCCAGGATATTCTTCCCCAGCAGACTGTTCGATCTCATATCGGAGAGTGCTTTCCTGAGCCGTACTATTGCCAGCGGGTATTCCGCCCTAATGTAAATATACCCCTGCGATGCACCTGTTGCATATGCAGCTATCAACATCCCTTCAAGCAGGGCATGTGGGTCGCTCTCTATCAGTAGACGGTTCATGAATGCACCGGGATCTCCTTCATCGGCGTTGCATATCAGATATTTCTGATCTGATGGTGTGTCATGGCAGGTTTTCCATTTACGTCCGGTAAGGAAACCTGCGCCACCTCTTCCCCTTAAACCGGCTTCGGTGATCACGTCAATTACATCAGCAGGGGTCATTTCGAGAGCATTTAAAATGCCCAGGTATCCATCGTTGGCCAGGTAATGTTGTATGTTTGCCGGATCGATTAGGCCGCAGTTTTTTGTTACGATCCTTACCTGGGGTTTTAGCATCGGTTGTTCGAAGAGCGACGGGATCCCGTCGAAGGGCTCGTCGCCCAGGTAGCCAAGTGGTCTGGCTCTTGCAACATCCTTTTCAATCAGGTGTTTCGTTATAATATATTCAGCCCTTTTTGCATCAACATTGCCATACGATATTCGCGGCATTCCCGGAGCCCTGATATCCACAATGGGTTCAAGGTAACATGTACCGATACATCCCACATCTATCAGTTTTGCCTTTATGTTATGCTTTGTGAGGGTCTCCTCTATAGCTTTCCTGGTGTTGTCTGCTCCGGCTGCTTTACCGCAGGAGGCCATGCCTATATAAATGACCGGTTCATGCGATTTCTGAAGTTTGCTCCATACGGAGATACTTTTTTTACGGAGGGTTGAAAGATCATTCATATAACCTCCATATTTCCCTGAGATTAATAACATTGACCTTGCTGTGGATATCGTTGTCAATTTTTACCACCGGTGCCAGTGCACAACAACCCAGACAGGCCACCCTGTTAAGGTCAAATTTTCCGTCGGGCGTACATTCTCCCGGCTTAACTTCCAGTTCCCTCTCGGTCGTTTCCAGTAATTTTTCACCTCCGTTCACATGGCAGGCAGTTCCCAGGCAAACACTTATGGAATGCTTCCCCGGTTTGTTGAAACGAAACTGGGAATAAAAGGATGCCACCCCGTATACCTGGCTCTCGGTAATATTCAGGTATCCTGCGATCTCCTCAACCGATTCAGGAGATATATACCCTTCCTCGTGCTGAGCATGCTGGAGCAGGGGTATCAGGCTGCCTTCTTCAGCAGGATAATCATTTAGGATCTTTTTAAGTTTCAATACTTTTTGTTGCATTAATTTCGCTTTTATCGGGAACTTAATTTAATAAATATACAGTCGGTCAGATCGGCTTCCCCGTTGGCACAATCCTGCGCAAAAGTTTCACATGTCGGAGCACCGCATGCCCCGCAGTCCTTTTGGGGAAGTTTCTGCAGGATACGCTCTTTCTGGTTCATTCGCTTGATAGAAGTGGTCAGATCAATCTCTGTTGTCCTGGTGGGCCTCGGTATTACCGGATCGATCATTGTATAGTAGTTCTCTTTTGCCTTTATATCGATCTTTCCTTTATCCAGTTCGGGCGGATCGCCATGCCTTTTCTCAAGGATTATTGCAGTATGCCTCGAAATGTAAGGGTTTTCAACACAGAAGGCTCCACCTATGCATCCCTGTGGGCAAGTAAAGGCTTCAATATAGTTTACATTTTTCAGACGTGAATCTTCTATGTCGTTGAGAATCATCTTAATATTGTCGATGCCCGCCACCGATATTGTGTGTTCAGGATCATGGTGCCTCAGGATAAAACCCAGTTCACCCCAGCTTTTTCCGTAGAAGAAGAACTTCTTCTCATCTTTCTGATCTTTCTGTTCCTTTATTCTTATTATTTCCGGTAATATCCTGTTGTAAATATCCCTGATAGCAATTGCCCCGTCGATCCATGATTTTTCCTTTTCTGCAGGCTGCTTTATCGATACAACCATTGAAGGGCAGGGGCTGATAAATATCACACCGATCTTTTCAACCGGGATATTGAGTTTTTGTGAATATTTAATTTTTGCCTCTCTGGCAGCTATCTCCCTTGAGACATCGAAGGGAGATATCAACTCAATAAGATTGGGGTAATTAACCTGAATAAGCCTGATCAATGAAGGGCAGAAGTTGCTTATTACCGGTGTAATTCTTTCATTTGATTTTACACTTTCGGCAACAACATAGCTCAGTTCGTAAGCACTCTGGGAAATATCTTCAACAGCATCAAAACCAATATTCAGCAATGCCTGTTTAATGTCGCCGGGCAGCACATTCAGCCCGAATTGTGTAAAAAGAATATGTGAAGGGATTACTATCTTAAAATCGAACTTCTCAAAATCGGTTATCTCATCAATAACCGGGACGAATACCTTTTCCGGGCAGGCGCTTATGCATGCTCCGCAATCGACACACAGATCATCGAAGAAGGTAATCGAGTTCTGTCTTACCCTGAGAGCATTCGTGGGGCATGCCTTTATGCATTTCATCCTGCCGTTGCAGCGATCCTGGATGATGACATGTGAATGATAATATTTCATCAGTCAATCAATTATATAATAGGGGAGGATCACTTTACATAAAAGATGGTCTCGATCCTCGTGCCCTGATTAATAACGCTGTTCAATATCATCTCATCAGCATTCTTCTTTATGTTTGGAAGTCCCATTCCTGCTCCGAATCCAAGTGCTCTCTGTTCCTCTGTGGCAGTTGAGTATCCTTCCTGCATAGCCAGCTCGATATCCTTTATTCCTTTTCCTTCATCAATAATTATTATATATATCTCCTTATCACTTGCGGTCATTGTTACCTCAGCCCTGCGGGCATGCATCACAACATTCATTTCAGCTTCATAGGTTGCAATAGCAACCCTCCTGATCAGTTGGGGATCATAGCCTATTGATTTGAGGATGGCCTTGATCTGTGTCGACATCATCCCCGCATTGGCAAAATCCTGTCCGTCGATCTCGAATGAGTGGGTTGTAATATTTCGTGCTTTACCCGGCTGTTCTGATTCGGTCACATTTGATGGTCTGCCTTCAATACCTGCTATCATTACGCAGGCCTCGTACATGTCGAGGCCGGATGAGAAAATCACCAGTCCCTTTTCCTTTGCGAACTGCAGAGTTTCATTCTCGGGTATCTTGTTCCTCAGGAAGACAATGCTCCTGAAATCGGCCATATATGCCGATATTGCCGTCTGAACGGAATTCAGGCCCGTAAGCAGAACAGACCCTGGTTTACCATAAGCCAGCACATCGCTCATAAGGTCAGAAGCATAAACTCCGGTCACCGACTTTAATGTTGCCGGATCTCCGGCCCAGAGTCTGGCTCCGAGCGATTCCTGGATTGAACCAATATCAATTACACTCTCCCTGGATTCTGGCATTGGTATGAAATAATTACTTTATCCCCATCTGGAACAGCCTGCCAACCACCTCAAAGGTTGAATCATCTGTTCCCAGCAGGATTACATTAAATCGGTTTGCCAGATCTATGGTCTCTTTTGGTACTACCGTTCCCTGTGTAATTATTACTGCCGAGATATCTATCAGGTTGGCAGCTGCTATTACATTTTTATGTGTCTGGACAGTGATCCAGAGGTTGCCCGCCTGTGCCTTGCTCATTACATCAGATAACATGTCGGAGATGTAAACTCCTGTTACATCTTTTTCCTCTGTGCCGGTAAGTACTTTTAGTGACAGTTTTTCTATAATCTCCTGAAGTCTCATATTTTTCGGTATATATTTAATGTTTTGGTTACTTTGTTTCTTCGGGTGTTAGCGACAACATGCCTGTATCAAGCAAATATTCACCCTCACACGCTTCCATGCTGTCAATCATATCAGGTGAAACGATCTTTATCACCGAGGATGACTTCTGCCGTCCCTGGTTAAAATAATCTTCAAGAATGCTTACCTGATTGCCTGAAAGTACCGATTTCTCGTCTTCCGGTTTAAAGCCGAATGCAACGAATACCGATACATTCCTGCCCCTTTCTTCCTCCATAAGCCTGGCAACCCTGCAGCCCTTATCACAACCGGTGCAGAACATAAGCGATGACAGCTCCCTGTAAGTTACAACAGTGTGGCATTTGCGGCATCTCAGATCAAATGTTACCGACTGGGCACTGGTCATTACGTTAAAGAAATGATCCCCGCTCCTGTATTCCTCGAGCGGCGGATTGTCCTCATATGAGAAATATGTCGTTACCAGATCACACTTATGACAGGTCTCCGTCATTATGTAACCGGGTTTGATATTTACCATTTCCCAATTGTGATCGCAAGATTCATTATGCATATTGCCTCCTTGTTGTATTTGGTATTATCGGTTCTTTTCCTCTCTTTAATGCCAGGCTTCCGGTAACCGTATATTATTTTGATTTACGGTTTCAGGACTTTGATCCACAGTATTGTCTTAGCTCCCTTTAAATATATAAAATAAAATAATAAATGACCACTCTGTTTGCATCTGAAATATTACTGTGGAATATGTTATACAATAGCCGGCAGCTTGTTTTTACCCGTCAAAGTTGCAGGTCGCGATTACAAACCGACGACAAAGGAGGTGCTCGATGACCGGAGTGGTCTGGATTGCAAATCCGGACCTAACGAAGGGAGTCAATCACGACCAACTATACGAGTCGAATCCCTCCCTGACAGGTCAGGGGTGTTGTCGCAGATCCCCCCCCGCCCGTTGTTGCAGATCTCCCCCCACCCGTTGTCGCAGATCTCCCCCCCGCCCGTTGTCGCAGATCTCCCCCGCCCGTTGTCGCAGATCTGCGAATCTGCGACATTTAGACATTTGGACACTGCACTGGTCCGGATTCGGAGATCCGGACCAACGAGGGAGGAAGGAGATTCGGACCAACGATGGAGGAAGGAGATCCGGACCAACGATGGAGGAGGGAGATCCGGACCAACGTTTCTTTGGGAGAATCTGTGTCATTACCAACCCTTCCTCATTCTTTCTGCTTTCCGGAGAAATTTTTCCAAAAAAAATCACCGGGATATTTTGTTATTGAAAATAATTTTTACCTTTGCAGCCGCTTTGATGCCGGACACATAACCGGCGGGATTATGCAGAGATAGAATAATAGTTCTTTAAGATACAGTTTGAGGTTTTTTCCGGGGCGGGTTGATAAGGTTAGAAGGGTAAGATAGATACCCGGAAAAAATACTCAAATTTTTTTATCTGGAAAACAGATAAAAGATTGTAACTTTGTGGCCCCTGAAACGGGGATACAGAGATAGAAACAAGTTCTTTGAATTAGTGAAGCACACATCCAGGCTTAAGTAACATAAGCCACGAGTTTAATGAAGTCAGATTCTTGAAGAGACAACAATAACTTTTTCTACAATGAAGAGTTTGATCCTGGCTCAGGATGAACGCTAGCGGGAGGCTTAACACATGCAAGTCGAGGGGCAGCACGAGGTAGCAATACTTTGGTGGCGACCGGCGCACGGGTGAGTAACGCGTATGTAACCTACCC
>JBJKPH010000005.1:0-1967 GCA_046706585.1 Bacteroidales bacterium
TTCTTTGCTTTCCTGAAATAGTCTCTTCCGGCTATTGCCCATGATGGGATGATCCTCTGGCCGTAAATATTTCCGGCTTCGATACTGGCATTCCTGATGGCTTCGTTTTTATGTACTGCTGCATTTATCGTTTCCAGGATCGGCTGGGAGGTATTGTCCCATGTGCTTGTATGGGAATAACTGAACTCGTCAAGGAGCATCATGCCCGCCGGATCGTACATCCTGAATCCACAATCTACCGACGCCATAGCCTGGCTGGTAAGACCCAGCAGGTTTTTTGCGGGGATAACACCACCGGAAATAATAAAATCAGAATCGTAAGTATCGAGAGTGATCACCGCATCTGCCTGATAATCATTACACAGACTATTAATTGTTTCCCAGGGCAGGGGGGGAGGGAAAGTGGTTCCTGTACCTGATCCGATAAGAAGCTCGTTGCTTCTCACTACGTTATACCTGTTCGACATTTCGAGCGATTGTACCAGGCCGTCAAGCACAAACTGGGTGAGAAGTCTGTCCTTATTTTCCCCCTCGAGGGTCAGTATCTCTTCAAGTTTATTCAGATCACTGTTTTCGGGAAGCGATCTGTCTATCACAAGTATTGTTTCAATTGAGGATGGAACATATACAGCAGCAGGTATTGGCACGTCGAATGTTATCCTTGAGGCAGCACATCCGGTGAACATGAGTATCAGCGGCAATATTCCAATAAATGATTTTTTCATATTACAGAGTTTGTTTTTATTCATATATACAAAAGAGGTGCCATATTTTATCCTGCCATGCTGCCCGGACTTACAGTTAAAAAAAGTTAATATTGTCAGTTGTGTGATCGAAAATATAATTTAAAAAAATTACCTTTCTGCGTGGTAACTGGAAAATTAATTAAAAAAAATGATTATGAAGAAACTAATTACTTTTGGTTTGTTGCTTTTTCTGGCATCAGCCACTTTCATTAAGGCACAAACAACTCCCCAGCAAAAGGGACTTGATGTAATAACCAAAGAAGCCCTGCAGGCTCAGCTCGAGTTTCTTGCATCTGACTGGACCGAAGGAAGGGCTACAGGTGAGAGAGGTGAATTTATAGCAGGCGATTACGTGGCAAGCATGTTCAAGTATGCAGGTGTTAAGCCTGCAGGTGATCTCCAGATGAGATTTAACAGGAGAATGATGGGAAACCGCCGTGGGGGGACACCACCAGCACCCACAAGGTCATATTTCCAGAGTTTTACTCTGCTTGAGAACTTGCCGGGAGGGTCTTCAGTTTTATCAGTGAAATCAGGTAATATTGAATATTTTTTCCAGGAAAATGTCGATTTCAGGGTTAGTGGAGCAACCGTCTCATCAAAAGTATCAGGTCCAGTAGTATTCATTGGTTACGGTATCAAGGATGCCAGCCTGGGACTTGATGATCTTTCAAATGCTGACCTTAATGGCAAGATAGTAGTAAGGCTTTCCGGTTACCCGGGATCAGACAATCCCGAATCGGCAATGTACAAGAAGGTGAATGCCGACAGGATGGCTGCCCGCCAGTTGAGCAGGAATAAAAACCAGGCCCTCGAAGGCAGGGGAGTTCTGGCTGTGATCGATATCACTCCAGGAAGTAACATGGCAAACGGTTTTGGAGAATACAATTTCGATAATAATCCCTCTCCAAGCGAAAAGAATCCTGGTCGCCCATCAAGCCCGTCGGGCTGGACACGGATGAGGATTGACAGTCCTGATCTCCCGAACACTCCGGCTACTATCAGCGTTACACCCAAGATCGCAAAGGCTGTCCTGGGTTCGTATGATATTAATAAATATATATCGGATGCTGAAAAGAGCGGGTATAAGTTCAAACCCGTACCCCTTGCCGGAACAAATGTTGGACTAAACGTAGAGGTCATTGCAAAAAGAGTTAATGTAAGAAACGTTGTTGCCATGGTCGAAGGTAAAAAAGCCGATGAATTTGTGGTTGTCGGAGC
>JBJKPH010000006.1:0-5912 GCA_046706585.1 Bacteroidales bacterium
ATATGATCCACCGGCTTGCGGGGAATAACGGGGTGTTGCTCAAGGGATCACATAATTGTTAGCCCCTATCAGCGCTGCGAAGCTTTTCTTCTTTTGACTACTCCCGTCACGATCACCAGAGCCAAAATGACCAGGAATCCTACCAATACATTCCTTGTGGTTGATGACTTCCGCAGCTGGATTTTTTGTTCCGGATCCTTTACCTCAAGAGGGAAGACTGCCTTCCCGTTTATGAACTGGGGCCTGATAGTCTTATTATCAAGTTTCAGGATCCATTTTTCAGACCCCTTTCCATCTAATGTCAGCCGGGTTGTGTGTTTATCTGCTGTCCTGTTTTCAAGAGCAAATTCAATCCGGTTACGGCTCTTATTAACCATAATGGGATTCTCTTTTTTAAAACCGTCCCTTTCAAGTTCAATACCAACCCTCTGCTTGTTGTCAATCAGCCAGAAGCGAATTCTGACACCATCCCTGGGTATAACCAGGTATCCGTCACTGCTCTCATCCAGTTTGCCGCCATAGGCAATCCATCCGAACAGGGGATCCTTGGTAAGGATTGTTGAAGCCATACGTGTCACGGCTCCCATTCCCAGGTTTTCTTCGCCGTCGTAACGCCATGGACCACGTTCCTCGGTGTAGCCCACCCAGGTTCTGCTCTGTTTGAAAGGTGTAAAAGCCTGGCCCAGCGCTCCGTCATTTTCCTTCCCCGGATACCAGAAGCCATAGTTGGTTTCGGGTGTGCCGGTATTCATAAGTGCGAATGAGCTAAGGTAGCTGGCATATCCAAGCTGAAGCCAGTCGTGAGGATCTTCAGCGAACCGGATCCCGTAATCCAGGATCGACCAGCCTCCCATCCTTGCCATGTAACCCAGCCTCTCAGCATCCCTGAGGGCTGATCCAAGGGTGTAGAAAGCCGGTTCAAGCCATCCCCTGATAGCAAGGTTGGAAAGGTGCTGGCGCTCCATAAACTCGAGTGCAGCCTCCCGCGTAACATTCGGGTGCGAGTACCATTTCTTAAGGTTTTTGTCATACCAGAGGTTCGTATCCGGTTTCATATCGTGAGTGGCTCCGTATTTGGCAAGTGCATAGGTCGATTCTGTATGGGTCCGGTCTGTCGGGAATTCTGAAGCGTAGGGCCAGGGATCGTCATAAATGAAATATTTGGCTTTCTTCTCCCACTCGGCACGCAGCCAGTCAGCCTCCTCCTGCCTCCCTTTTTCCTCAAGAGTAGCAATTATATCGGGAATAAGCATTTCATTATAATTGCCCCATTTGTAAATTTCATATGTGGGGTAAACTTCATATGGCCATTGAAAGAAAGCACGTGCAGTTTGCCACGTTCTCTCGAGGTAACCATCGGCATCAAGATATTTAACCTTATCGGGATATCTTTCGGCAATCTGATACATGTGGTAATACATCATAAACACGTGCGGATAATCATAGGTGCGCGAGATTTTTGTAATATTAATCCTCCTTCTGTCCTCAATCTGAAGCCTCAGTGTTGTGTCCCTGGCAACTTTGTAATTTGGCACCCCCATGATTCCATACGGATATGTCTCCTGATCAGTCCGCTGCAGTCCTCCCCACACGTGATTTTCAATATGGTATTCCAGTGCCTGTATCTGGAAGTCGTTGGGGAAAATGGCGTTTACTGATGCCAGGAAGGCAGCTATACCAAGTACAGGATCATCACTTGCCACCCTGTAAGAATTCCATCCGTCGTTGCCATCGGTGTTATCGGGACCCCTCAGAACGGCGTTTGTCATATCCCATACCGAAAAAAGCCCGTTGTACCAGAGATCAGGATTCCTGTGTTGCTGGTTATTTGCAATGAAAGCGGCTCGCTTTTCAAGCAGCGTTTCAACCGGTTCGGTGATGAAGAATTCCAGGTAGGTCTTCCTGCTACCGTCAAAATTGACAGTTAACATGTTTTCACCCAAACGATTGAATTTTACCTTGTAGATATGATTATCAGGCATGGCTTCTCCCAGGTATTCAATCTCTGTCTGCCCCGGAAATTCGGGTACAATAGAGTCTATTGACGTCTTTGTCCTGATGGAGAATTCAGCCTCCAGGTCAGTAGGTACTGACATTCCCGGCACAATCCTTATATCCATCAGATCGTTTTCATATAACAGATCACGAAGCTCGTCATAGCTTTCAGCCCACTGAAGCCTGAACCCGTATTCAAGACGGTCTTTCTCCTGACCTGCGGGAGCCAGTTGCGCGTAAGTATGTTCGTGTCTCCAGTTACCAGCCTGCCTGTTTCCGGAATAGCCGGAATGTATGAAGTAGTCGTTTCGCTGAAAATATTCCAGACTGGTACCTGGCTTAACTGTGATCATAAGATAGGGTGGTTGCCCGCTACGTTTGTTCAGGAAAATAAACGAACCGTCACCCGAAACGAAAAAGTGTCTTAAGTAGCCCTTTTCGAACAAATCCACCGGCTCGCGTCCGTTACGGGATCTGAAGGGAATTGTTATGGAGACATCTCCGATATCAATGGTCTGAGATGATTTGTTTTCAAGAACAATATCCCAGTCAAGCACTTTATCATCCAGGGTGAAAGTCTGCTCCATCGAAACCGGACTCCCCTGTTCAAAATTTGTATATCTGACAACATTACCGTCAGCCTCCATTTGCCGGCCTGGGTCAATGGGTTGCCATTCTCCCTCACCAATTTTGAAAAGAACATTTGCATCAATTATCCTTGAAATGACATTTACTTCATATGGATCTGCATTGCTGCTCATATGGGTAATCCCCGTATTGTCATACCCAAGTTTCCATGAGTCACTTAAGATAAAATTCTCATTGGCCTCCTGTGCAGTAGCCATGTCAATTACCGGTACAGATGCCCTGATAATCAATAATCCTAAAACTATCAATACTCTTTTCATAAATATGAGGTGTTAATTAATTTCATTCCCGGCGTTTATGTGTAGGTAAACGTTCTAAAAATAAATAATGAACCAACAGCAGATGCTTAAAGTCGTAAAGCTAAAATTAAGCTATTTCTCAATTAAAGTCAATGTTCCACCAGATAAATATTACCTGTGCCTCAGTGCAGGAATTGTTCGACTCCCCAGGAGTCGTGGGGATCTTGCTGTATTTCAGGTTTACAATTCTGCGACTGCTATTCAGTCGTTTTTTCATTCTGCACCATCACGGGGTGTTGTTTGAGGGATCACACAATTGTAAAAGGATTGTTAAAATGAAAATGATATATTAGTGGGTCCAGAATAATTAAATATTTCAGTTATGTCACAGCTTACAAAAGAAATGAAGGAAATGGTAGAATCTCAGCAATGCTTCCATGCAACGGTCAGCAAAGACGGGATTCCCAATAATGCACCAAAACGTTCCACTCGTGTATTCAATGATGAAACATTAATTTTTACTGAAGGGACTGGAGGGAAAACATACCAGAACATTCTTGATGGTTCGAAGGTTGCCGTTGCTGTTGTTAACCGCGAGATACTTGACGGGTACAGGTTTATGGGAACTCCTGAAGTTTTGACCAGTGGAGAAATATATGAAAAGACAGCAGAGATGTCTCTTAAGGCCGGAATGCCAAAGCCCAGGGCCGTTATCCTGATTAGAATTGATGAGATTCATAGCCTGAAGCCCGGACCAATGGCAGGTAAAAAAATAGGATAATCTGATTTTAATATTCTATATTTTTGACCATAAATGAAGATATGAATGAAGATAAATTATTGAAAGACCGTCGCCTGTATGTTATTTTCAGTATTACACTGATCGGTGTCATGGGTGTGGCAAGCCTGACGCCTGCATTGCCCAGGATATCACAAGCCCTGGACCTGAATAAATCAGAGATTGCCTTATTGATCAGCGCTTTCACATTTCCCGGTATTTTCCTGACACCTGTTGCAGGTGTTTTTGCTGACAGGCTTGGAAGGAAGACGGTATTGATACCTGCTCTTTTCATTTTCGGACTGGCCGGTTTCTCAATTTTCTTTGTAAAGAACTTTCACCTGATCATTCTCTTTAGGGTGATCCAGGGTATCGGTGCAGCTCCTTTGGGATCGATCAACATCACTCTGGTGGGTGATTTCTTCAGGGGAAAAGACCGCCCTGCAGCAATGGGGTATAATGCCAGCGTGCTTAGTTTATCCACAGCATCCTATCCCTTAATTGGTGGAGCACTGGCGGGTATTGCATGGTACTATCCTTTTATTCTGCCTTTACTGGCAATCCCGGTAGGCCTGTTTGTTATTTTTGGTATCAGGGAACCGGAATTTGAAAAAGTGTCTGATTTCAGGCAGTATATCAAAGCGATATCAACCAGTATAGGTAAGAAGGAGGTGATAGGAATATTCCTCCTGGGTATCCTGACATTCCTTATTTTATATGGAGCATTTCTGACTTATATCCCTTTCCTTGTAAGTCAGAAATTTGATCTTTCACCTCCCCGGATCGGTATATTATTATCAATAAGTTCACTGGCAACAGCCATCATCGCCACACAGGTTGGAAAGCTGACCAACAGATTCGGGAGCCTTTTCTTATTAAAGACAGCTTTTGCTCTATATCTGATTGTCTCCCTGCTAATTCCTTACGTAAATAATTTGTATCTGTTCCTTATCCCGATTTTGATATTCGGTGCCGCCCAGGCACTAAATATGCCAAGCCTGCAGACCTCACTTGCAAATCTGGCACCCGATAATCAGAGAGGAGCTTTTATGTCATTAAATGGCATGGTCCTCAGGATTGGCCAAACACTGGGACCTTTGGTTATTGGAATTGGTTATGCTGCCGGGGATATGAAAGGAGTGTACTTACTGTCAGCATTCGTGGCCTTTCTCGGCCTGGTAGTATTGTTTACAATGATAAGTTCGAAGAAGATCAGTGTCAGCGATCACTAATTATATCCTTATAGTAAAGAATTTAAATGTCTCCTCCAGCAGGCTGAGAGTGATCGTTCATATTCCAGATTGGTCCCTGTTTACTACTCATAAAAATAAATTATGGATAAGCATTCGAAAATATTATATTTGTTTAAATAAGAGCCATTTATATGAATGATGAGCAATTTCTACAGACAGGTGAGAATGTTGATTCAACCAACCCGCAATTCTCACGGCGTGACTTCCTGAAAATTTCAGGTAGCGGAGTTTTTGTATTCTTTACAATCGGAACTTTTGGTGCTGTTGAAATGATACAGCAGGGCAGAGGCTATCCCACTGACTTCAATTCATATCTGAAGATCGGGGATGATGGCCGGGTGTCACTGTTTTGCAGTAAGATTGAAATGGGACAGGGGATCATTACATCAATGGCACAGATGCTGGCAGAAGAGCTTGACGTAAAACTGAATTCGATAGACATGGTGATGGGAGATACCATGCTGTGCCCATGGGATAGCGGCACAACAGGTTCACGCAGCACCAAGTACTATGGGCCGCCACTTAGAAGGGCAGGAGCTGAAGCAAGAGCAATATTGATCCAAATGGCATCAGAAAAGCTGAACATTTCACCAGATAGGCTTGTGATAAAAAATGGTGTGATAAGCGATAAACAGAGTACATCAAACAAAGTAACATACGCTGAACTGGTAAAAGGAAAACAGATTGACCGGACAATTTCAGGTGTTCCGATAAAGCCCGTTTCTGAACATACTGTATCAGGGAAACCGACAATGCGATCAGACGCCAGGCTAAAAGTGACAGGCGAAGCAAAATATACTTCTGACATTAAACTTCGGGGCATGTTGTATGCAAAAGTGCTTCGGCCACCATCCCATAATGCTAAGTTGGAATCTGTTGATGTATCTAAAGCTTTGAACATCGCCGGTGCGATAGTGATTCATGAAGATGACCTGGTTGCTGTGTTGTCTGAAAATCTGGAGCTGGCAGAAGAGACTCTTTCTCTGGTTGCAGCAAAAT
>JBJKPH010000007.1:0-5184 GCA_046706585.1 Bacteroidales bacterium
GTATGATGGTAATCACTCCCCCGTAGCAGGATCTTTGCTTCGCAAGGATAATCAGTATTATAACCGGTATCTGGTTCTCAGAAGCTCACATCAAGTGCTGTTCTCTCACTGAAGGAGGTAGCATTAATACCTTCAAGTTTCTGCCATTTACCTGTGTCGGGTTCTCCAACCTCGATAGTATAACTGCCAAAGGAGAATACCTTAGGTTGAAATGATGTGCCACTGATCCTCAGGGCATAGATCATTTCACCTGTTACATCCCTGTAGATCCTTATAACGGGGTTATCCATACCGGTAACCCTTATCTCAGGGAGCCACTGGCTGGCCTTTTTGCCGTAATTATCTGACTGATTGATTTTCACAGGCCAGAAAGGGAAAGGGGAACCGTTACCCGGACCTGAATAATAGGGCCAGTTATATAATTCAATATTTCTGCTTGTTTTGTGAATGGTAATAGAGGAGTACCCTGTTGAATACTGGTTGTTTGAAACAGGTTCCACTTTTGTCTTATGAGGATTGGCAACTGCAAAGACCGTCATTTTATTTCCGAATCCGTCATCAAAATCACCCAGGAAACCCGGCCAGCCATCTTTCCTGTTCTTTCCTTCAACCGGAGGATGCCAGCGACGGGCCCACAGATTGCCTACGGCCGGTGAAACTATTGCAAATCCGGCATCCCTGTAGTCATCAATTCCATACTGTACTGTGCTGGCCAGGTGCTGATCGCCAACTATATGAGTGGCAAAGGCTTTTCTGAAGAGCCTCAAAGCCTTGTCCCTGCCAATCTGGGGCCAGCCATCCGAATCAAAATCGGAGACGAATCTGTCAGTAGTAATATATGCACCTGAGTCAGGAATTTCAATTCTCTGTACCCTGTTATCATTGATATCTCCTTCAGGTATAGTAGCAAGGTTGACAAAAAGTGTCTGGCTTACGACTGCCTTCATCCATGTCTGGTTTGACCAGTCGCCGGCCCACTTATCAAGGAATTTCAGCTGCCTGTCTCCCAGTAATGTTGCATCAATACGCGATTCTTTACTGGCATTCCATTGCTGGTTCCCTGGCCACCCGTTAAAAATATCTGCATCGGGGAGCAGAGCCTTAGGCGCACTCTTAAACTTGCGGTCCTCAATAATGGCAATGCTTAATCCTCCGATATTACACTCTGTAAAATAAACGCCTATACCCTGTTCAACCGGTGCCGGATCGACAGGATCAGGCAGGTGTGATGTCTGGGTTTCCTGTACCATGTTTACGAATTCCGGGGGCATTTTATATCCTCCTGCATCCTGTGCCGCAGAACCTGTTAATCCCGGAGGAGTTGCTTTTCCTCCTGCTCCCCACAGGTTACCATGGTATACGTCATGGTCATCGGGTATGGAAATAGAGGGAATTGTGGAGGTCAGATCCTTGTATGTCTGACACCACAGTATCCATTTATAGAGATAATCAAGGTTTGCAAGAGGGCCTGTATCGGCCGCTGTAGGTGATGATCCTTCATACACCTGATCGCCTGCAAAATAAAGAATATCGGCATTGAAATTCTTCAGGTTATCGGTTAGAGTTGTGTGTGGGTACAGCGAGCGTTCCTTCCAGTTGAAGTAACCTGCATCTATTGCCCTGCCGGCAACCTGTTTTATGCATGACAGCGAAAGCATAACAAGACTGTCCTTTTCTACGGGATCATGTTTTATAATACCGTACTGGTAATATTGGTGACCGGCTTTTCTTTCTATTTCGTAGCCAATTCTGAAGTTAACATCATCTGTTCTTTTCCAGTCTTCGATCCTGAAATGTGCAGTATAGGAATAATCCTTTATCCTGGCACTTTGAACTTTGTTCCAGCTTTCTCCGTCCCCTAACTCAAGAACAACCTCCCTGTTCTCATTTTCCCCGACAGGCATGAACTGTACTGTCATTTTCATTGTTCCCCTGCTAAGGGTATACTCGACACCGGCGACAGGGCCAATGATATTTTCAGGATTATACTGTATCTTGGATCCTGATACTTTCCACTCGCTGAAGGAGTAGGTGGCAGACACCGACCTGTCATATCCTGAATGGGATACCAGTGCAATATTACCCGGTACCCTTTCGGCAGGAAGATTATCAACCAGAAGACGGTCAACTACCTTGTTTGTGGCCGGGTTTACAGCAGTGGCTTTCAGTATGTAGTGATCTTCCGACGGAGAAATATTCAATAATAACATAACCTCTGTCCAGGCCTGATCATTGTTGGTGTTGCGTGCAATGAAGGAATCCTCCTTTTCGAAATCGCGCAGGAAAAGATTTGACCTGGAGTCAAGCCCGATAAAAAGACCGCCAAGTTCACCCCATGAATGGTGGATCAGTGAAGCAGCCCTGTAATCCATACCGTTACCGGCACCAAAAAGAAACCCTGCAGCTGCATCATCTGCCGGTTCCGATCCTTCGTTCAGAAAAATATTTACCGAACTGTTAATATTGCCTTTTGCATCTGTTATTACCCTGTCGGTAAGGTGAACAGTTCTCATTGGCTTGTTATTGATGCAAACCAGTTTTCCGTCCATTACTTTCCAGTCCTGTAATCTGTTAGCCCACAGGCTGGGGCCGGCCCATACGCCATCAGGCGAATCCTTCCATTCACTAACGTATTTGCCTTTTCCATGGTAGCATGATACGAGAATAAATGAGATAAGCAGAAAACGAAGAAAATATTTCATGATTATGTTACTTTGATCTCAACCATAATGTCATCTTTCATGACATTTGTATTTGGCCTTACTCCAACCGAAACAATTTTACCTGCCACCGGACTTTGTATTTCATTTTGCATCTTCATTGCTTCCAGTATCACCAGTGGCTCACCCCGTGATACATCTGCGCCTTCACGAACCATCACATCAATAATTTTCCCGGGCATTGGTGCAATTATCTTTTCTATATCGGTTTTGCCTATTCCTTTACTGAGAACCTTTTTTCTCTGTAGTGAGAATTCTGTTTCGATAGTAAAGGGGTAACTGATATCATTAAAAAGGATATCATACTTGTTTTGCCTGTTCTGAAGTATCTCTACAGGATATCTCCTGTTCTTCCACAGAATATATGTTCCGTGACGGTCATCCTCCTTTATCTTTATCAGGTTCTCACGGTTACCAATAGTGACAGTGTCATTGAGCGGTAGCTTAAAGCTGTATTTCTTTTTACCGTGCAGGGCATATAATTTCTTTTGCGATTTGGCCATATCGGTCGTTTTTTTTAAAACTGTGACATCCTTTTATTCAGAAGCCAGGGACTAAGTTTCCTGCCCTGTTCAAAATCAATATTGAGGTTACTTTCATCAAGGTTCTCTTCTACAAACAGCCTTGTTGCTATCCATGCGGCTATCATCTCCTCATAATCGCTGTTCTGGTGGAATGATGAAAGACTTTCAATAAATGATGTAGTAATATTACCAGCCGTAAACTGTGGGTGCCTGACAAGCATTCTGAAGAACGGGAGTGTTGTTTTTGTTCCCTTTATCCATACCTTGTCCAGAGCCATCTTACAGTTGAGTATAGCATCTTTCCTGTCTTTTCCCTTCACTATAAGTTTGGCTATCATTGAGTCGAAGTTAGCGGCAATTACCGAACCTCTCTCAACACCCGAATCAACCCTCACATACTCTTCCTCAGGCATTATCATCTTCTCGATCTTTCCAGGGGCAGGTGTGAAACCCGATTGCACATCCTCGGCATTGATCCTGCATTCTATTGCCCATCCGTTGAGCTTGATATCTTTTTGCTTAAAAGGAATGGGCTCGTTATTTGCTATCCTGATCTGCTGCTCAATAAGATCAATGCCTGTTATAAGTTCGGTAACAGGATGTTCGACCTGGATCCTTGTATTCATCTCCATGAAATAAAAATCTCCGTTCGAGTCAAGCAGAAACTCAACCGTACCTGCAGAATAGTATCCTGCTGCCGCGGCGATCGTTACGGCAATATCACCCATCTTTTGCCTGAGTTTGTTATCGAGAGCCGGTGAAGGTGCTTCTTCAAGCAGTTTCTGATGCTTTCTCTGAACCGAGCATTCTCTTTCTCCAAGGTGGATAACATTACCTTGTTTATCGGCAAGTATTTGAAATTCAATATGTTTTGGATTCTCGATATATTTCTCGATAAATACAGAAGGGTCATTGAATGCCTTTTCAGCTTCGGTACGCGCTATCCTGAATAACTTGGCCACCTCGTCTTCGCTTCTAACGATACGCATTCCTCTTCCGCCTCCGCCTGATGCTGCTTTTATTATCACAGGGAATCCGATCCTTCGGGCAGTACGTATGGCATCCTCTTCATTAGGCACTTCACCGTCGCTTCCAAGAGCCATGGGAACTTCGTTGCTCAGGGCTATTTTACGGGCAATGGTCTTATTCCCCATTTTATATATTGAATCGGGTGACGGTCCGATGAAATTAATACCCGCATCGATACATTTCTGTGCAAAATATGGATTCTCTGCAAGGAATCCATAACCCGGGTGAACTGCATCGGAATTGCTTTCAAGAGCAATATTGATCAGCCTTTCAATATCGAGAAAAACCGGTATTTCAGATGTATTTTCGGTATCATCATATACATAATCGGCGTGTCCCAGGTACATTGCCGACGGTTCGGCAGAGGTTTTGATAACGGTTGTCTTTATTCCCATTTTCCTTGCTGTCAGCATAATTCTTACAGCAATCTCACCCCTGTTTGCAATTAATATATTCTTGATCTTCATAAGTCGATATTCAATTAGTTTCTCAGAGCGGGATATTACCATGCTTACGCGACGGCACTTTCACCCACTTGTTGGTTAGAGCTTCGAAAGCCGAGACCAGTTTTTTCCTTGTGAGGGAAGGATCAATAACTTCATCGATAAATCCCTTTTCGTCGGCAACATACGGGTTAGCAACTTTTTCCCTGTACTTTTTGACCAGTTCGGCTTTCAGTTTTACCGGGTCCTCTGATTTTTCAAGTTCTCTTCTGTAGAGAATAGCCACCGCTCCGTCAGGGCCCATTACTGCAATCTCTGCAGTTGGCCATGCAAAATTGAAGTCGCCTCCCAGGTTCTTACAATTCATAACGATATATGCCCCTCCGTATGATTTTCTGAGGATAACGGTTATTTTAGGAACTGTAGCCTCACTGTATGCATAAAGAAGTTTTGCACCATGTCTTATTA
>JBJKPH010000008.1:0-3776 GCA_046706585.1 Bacteroidales bacterium
GCAATAAACAGTATCCCATACTTGGCACTCCTTTCGGATTTCTGGTAATGGTCTGCCTGAAGGATAAGATCAACCCCAAACGATTCCTCCGAGGGCTGGTAACCGCTACCCAGCCAGTCCTGCGGAAAATTCCGGTTCAGATTGGTAACTATCCATTTTGCACTAAACCCGTCCTTCCCGACATCTCTCTGTTCAGGCAGAAAATTACCGCTGAAAGAGGGCGCTTCCCATGATGATTTCAGGTTAACTTCGCTTTTTTCCCCAACCGGACTGAAATATATTCCTGACGAACCACGCAGTCCCACTTCGGTGTTAAAAGTTATTGCTGTCACCGAAGGATCAAGACTTACCGGAAATGTAATCCCTGACTCAAACAGGTCGCGGTCTGATACTCCTGGCTCGGCGTCAATGTTCCGGCCATTAATATTCATGCCTATACGGTCTTTCAGCCCGCGATTATCCGATACACCAAGTGTGATATATGCCTCGTTCCAGAGTATCCTGTAGCTTTCGCTTACAGTTCCTTCCGGGATCCGGAATTCTCCTGAAACAGTTAGTCCGGATGTATAAATTACAGTCTCATATATTCCCTTGTATCTTATTTCAGGACTGATATCGCCTCCTATTTCAAGATCCCGGGGCATTATATGCCAGATAACCGTTTCGGGTTTGTAATTCTTATCATCACCCGACGGCAGCCTGTACACAGGAATATTCAGTACCGGACCGGAAATTGTCTGGCGGTTTCCCCACTGGTCGGCAATTTCATTCCTTACAGATTCAGAATAGGATTCCCTCTCCCTGATTACCGACATAACCAGTTGCAAGGGGATCAGGAACATGATTCCCATTATTCCGAGAAGAATCATTTTAAAGGTCATGGTCTCGTACCAGTTTACCTTCTTTTCGTTTTCAGTATTCATAACAACAAGGTTTTAAAAGTACTTTGCACTACAAAGTATGTTTCTAAAAAAATTTATTTATTTGATATGAGTTTTTCAAGTGCTTCGAGATGTGCTTCAAAGGAATTCCGGCCGAAAGGTGTTATAGTATAACTGGTGTTCGGCTTTCTCCCGATAAATTGTTTGTGGATCATCAGCATTCCGTTCTTTTCAAGTGCCTTAAGGTGGCTTGCCAGATTGCCGTCGGTTACGTCCAGCAACTCCTTTAGGGAATTATAGTCAATTGATTCGTTTACCATCAAAGCCGACATAATACCCAGTCGTATCCTGTTCTCAAGTACCTTATTCAGACAGTTTATTATATTCTTCATTTTATGTATGGATATATACCGGCCAATTATTCATATTTTCTGTACATAACCAGGCCATAAAATATATGAAGGAATCCAAATCCTGCAACCCAGAAGTACAGGCCCAGACCAGGGAAGAAAAAAGCTACAAGACCGGTAAGTATCTCAAGCAAACCGAGGTAATGGATTTCCCCAAATGTAAATTTTCCTGCATTTACCAGAGCCAGGCCATAAAAAACAAGCATCGCTGGTGCTACATATACCGTATCGCCTGAAAAAATAAAAACCACAACGATCAATGCTCCTGTAGCAAGCGGAATAACCATATTGAACAACATTCTCCTTGAAACAGGCGTCCAGAATTTTGTGTTGGTCCTGACACTTTTCCTGTAGGAGAAAATAAATGAAACCGATATGGCTGCGATCAGTACAATCAGCACATCAATTATCAGGAGCAGTCCGGACCCAGATGATACATCCAGATCGGACCATTGAAGGGATGGGTTACCCGGTAAAATAAAAAGCCAGGCGATTACTGCCCCGGCTATGGCTGTTAATCCGGCAAAAACACCAGACAACCCGCTGAGAGAAAGAAACCTCGACGATCCTTCCATTATTTTCCTGATCGTCTTAAGATCATCGCTGTAGGAATTATTTTCAGCCATTTTCATTGTTTTAAAAGTACTTTGCGTTACAAAGCTACACAACTATTTTCTTTTTGCAACAAAATGTGACGAAAATTTCAGCCTGTAAGAATAGCAGGCATGGATGAAATCGCCGTAAGGCCTGACACCGGGGGGAATGACAACGTTGAGGAATTTTACAGTATGGACAATATAAATTACATTTATGACATGAAAAATGAGCAGTTTAACAACAGTTGGAGGAAAGTTGCGGCAGCGATCTACAGGAAGCCGGTTGAGTCGAAAATATTTGTTTCGGTAGAGGTTGATATAACCGATGTTGAGGAGTATATAACCAGGAAAAGGAAAGAGGGATTAAAAATAACCCTGACCCATATAATAACCCTGGCGATCGCCAGGGCCCTGAACGACAAGGTGCCGGAGCTCAACTGTTATATTAAGAGAGGAAACGTGGTAAAGCGGCAAAAGGTAGATGCCATGGTAAGTGTTCTGCTTGGGGAGGATCAGATGACATCGGTGCTGGTGCCTGACGCAGATAAGGTATCCCTTTCGGAGGTGGCTGAAATACTTAATAAAAGCATCAGGGACAGCCGTTCGGGGAATGAACGGAAAACCATGGAATCAAAAGGAATGGTGGCCCGGTTCCCCTGGCCGCTCAGGAACTGGATTGTAAAAATAGCACGGACGATATCTGTGTCATGGGGCCTGTCGATTCCATCTGTAGGACTTTCTCCTGACAGTTTTGGGTCGTTCGTAGTTTCAAACATAGGGACCATAGGACTTGATACAGGTTATCCGGCCCTTTTTCCAATGTCAAATGTGGCATTTGTGATAGTTATGGGAGGGATATTTAAAAAGCCGTGGGTGGTAAATGACAAAATATGCATCAGGAGGGTGATAACTATAAGTACGGCAATTGATCACAGGGTTGTGGACGCCTCAAGCGGCGGCAGGTTGTTCAGGTATATAAAGGATATACTACGGCACCCGGAGCAACTGGAAAGTGGCATCTGATCACCGGCTGTCAATGGAAAATAATCAAGTCAATTGTTTTTACAGGTTCCAGATATTATTTTTATTGTAATTTTATTACCCTGAAAAGAGGATCATTAACACATGATACGCAGGATTGTTTCCATACTACTTGTTACGGCGTTGTTCTATGTTGTCATAGGCGATCATCTGCTCTTCGTGGTTAAGGATCGGGTAATAAAAGGCAGGGTCAGGCAGACTATCAGAATGGCTCCTGAAGAGATAGACCTTACTGTGATAATAGTTAACCAGGAGAACAAACACGAGATCTCGTGGCTTGACAACGGTAAAGAATTCAGATACCGGGGAGAAATGTATGACGTGGTGAAAACGGAAGAGTTTCCCGGATGTACCTGTTATCACTGCATTAACGACAGAAAAGAGAAGGAGCTTATAGACAACTATAACAGCAGCCGGCATGAACGGCAGAATATTCAGGCCCTTAGCAGGCACAGAACTATCAATATAAATATACCACCGCCGACTTTTTCTCTATGTTCATTAGAACCGGAGTCTGAATTAGTTTCTGGTTTGGTGTTATTTCCCGCGGATAACATGCCCGATGTTCCGTCACCGCCCCCCAGGATCATATAGAGAAATTCACTTTCCAAAAAATTTGGAACATGCTTGTCAGGAACCGGTTACCTGAGTTCTGGGGACCGCTGTATCCGGCCAGATCCGTTATCCTGACCGGCAGGTTTATGACCGCATATTGTCAAATAATAACATCTTAAATAAAATCATGAAGACATATTTAATAGCAATTATATTATTCGTATTTCCTGTGGCTGGGCTATTTTCCCAGGAAGACACCACCAGGATAATAAATCTCGATGAGGTTACCGTAG
>JBJKPH010000009.1:0-4422 GCA_046706585.1 Bacteroidales bacterium
CCTTTTCCATTCCCAGGCATGACAACTGTACCGTATATGATTCTCCGGCACTTAATTGCAGAGTATATTTCCCGTCACTGTCGGTAATTACTCCCTTGCTTGTACCTTCAATATAAACCGTGGCGCCAATTACCGGTTCGCCGGAAGATGAGGAAGTTATGCTTCCTGTGAGAACAGCTATACCTGAAGCATCCCTGGTGCTTGCAGATCCGACAGTTGCCCTGTTTATCTTTTTAGCATAGTTATTATTCTCAAAAAAAGAGATCTTATCAGCAAGTGTTTCCTGTTCGGCCCTTGCCCTGGCGTTTTCCAGAGCAAGTTGTGCATCATCCCGCACCATGGTGTTACCAGTCAGGAAAATCTGATTATTCCCCCTGAAAAATACTTTGATCCCTGATTGTGAGAGAGAACTTTCAAGCAGGTTGAGAACATTGATAGAATCTCCGGAAGCAGTAATAGTAATACCTTCAACCCATTCATCTTCGTAAAATATCCTTATTCCGAACCTGCTCTGCATGTCAGATACAAAAGTTGAAAAAGGGACATTGCTGAATGTGCCGGAAATTACCGGAGGCTTTTCGGTCTGCGCTGACAGCTGTATGACCGAAGCTGCCATTATCATTATTGACAACAGGATATTTCTCATGATCCCTGGTCGATAAGGTTATTACAAAACCTGATCACTTTTGCCCGGTCTTCCACATTTTTCCCGTTTGGGCTGAGGCCATTGTCGATTATATACCTTCTGATAATTTTCTTTTTATCAGGGAAGATCCTGTACACAGTTCTCATTCCTCTCAAAGGAGTAAGCTGTTGATCATACATTATGTATTGCTTAATGTTAAGAGTATATTCAAACTGGTTCAATGCCGAACCGCTGGTAATATCAAGCTCTTTTGCCTTAGTTACCATATAGCTGAGTGATCCTGTGGCCATCATTTCGCAAAATACTATCTTACCTGTATCTGATGATCCGGGAAATCGTGTGAATTTCCTCCCGTCCATTTCAAATTCATCAATAAGGTCAGACCTCATCTGGATCTGGGTTGTTGAGTTGTCTCTTGACAGGTACATCAGGATTACCCTGTTGAGATAGATATCATATTTAAGCTGCAGGTCTGTATATTTTTTACCATCACAAACGACGTAACCATTCTTCCAGTTCTCATTTAAAAAGAACGGATGACCGGAGATTGATCCTCGGGCAGGACCATAATAGAAGTCCCCGCTTACCAGCCCGGGGTCTACGCCGTAAACCCTGTCGAAATAGGCAGATATGTCTGCTGAGTTACCTGACAGGTTATTATCCTGGGCAAGCAGCAGAGAAGATGAACCCGAAAGAGCAGCAATTAACAGGATCCAAGGCAAAGGGCATTTGTTATGTTTCATCCCGGATGTCTGGTTATATCAGGTTAAAATTATCATGCCGACAATACAGCAAATAAATGTAACAGATAATATTATACGGTTTATGGCTGAAATCTTAAAAATGGTTAAATCTTTCGTATTCAATGCTTCATCTGAAGAAAGGATTTCGTGATAAAAATTTTACCTGTTAGAAAAAAAGGCATATTTTTGCACCACCTTATTAGGTACCATTGACCCATGGTGTAATTGGCAACACGTCTGATTTTGGTTCAGAAGAGTCCAGGTTCGAGCCCTGGTGGGTCAACATAAAAAGCAGCCAATTGGCTGCTTTTTGCGTTGAAGGGGAGAGGGAGTGACGGAGGGACGCCAGGCATGGCGTCATTACTTCCTTTGGTCATATAGGTAAGGGCGTAACGCATTCTTCGGCTGGCAAAGCCAACCCCTCCCCACCTTCGCAATGCTTCGGTGGGCAATGCCAGGAGGGGAACTGTGAGGTGCCAGCAACACCTCCTTCGTTCTGAAGCCTCTATTAGACTTGCAATTATTAATTATCCGGCATCAGGCATTTGCTGAAAAACCAAAGATAAGTATCATACAAGTGATATTGGGTATTTTTGCCTTGTTGCATATTGTGCATTCTGTTAGGATATGGTATTACAAAAAACCTCTTCTTTTCTTCAATTAACTTGTTGACCAGTGCCTCTGTATTCTGGTACTGGACATTATCATCACCTGTCCCATGGAGTAGCAACAAGTCTCCTTTCAGGTTTTTGGCGTAGTTAAGTACTGCCGTTTCTTCATAAGCTTCAGGATTGTCCTGAGGCGTTCCCATATATCTTTCGGTGAATCCTGCATGGTAATATCTGTGGTTACTGATATAAGCCCCGGGAATTGCTGTCTTAAATATGTCAGGATGCCTTAGAATAAGCATCAGGCTCATTAACCCGCCTCCGCTCCAGCCATAGACACCTATTCTTCCGGGATCCATATATGGTCTTTTCTTAAGCATTATTTCCGTCGCTTTTGCAATATCGTCTGCGGGTAAAATACCATGTTTCAGGTAAATTGATTTTCTCCACTCTCTTCCTGCCAGCGATGGTGTACCCCGGCCGTCTATTCCCATAACAATAAATCCTTTCTTTGTCAGCAGTTGATAAAAGAAATAGGAATTGCCTTTCCACTGATCAATGGTGGACTGGGAAGCCGGCATACTATATACATGAAAAATTATGGGATATTTCTTATGTTCATCAAAATCCGGAGGTTTTATCATCCATGAATCGAGGGAAACCCCATCCTCAATTTCGGTTTTAAAGTATTCTACAGGGGAAGGATTTATCTCTTTAATTTTAGCAACCAGCTCTGCATTATCTTCCAGAACTTTTACTGTTTTATGATCAGGAAGACTTACTAAAGTTGTTTCCACTGGTTTGTCGAATCTTGAATAAGATCTGAAAGCCCATTTACCGTCCGGAGACACCAGATAATGATTGGTTCCGATATTATTTTCCGGGGTTAGCCGTTCTGTTTTTCCTGATCCGTCAGATTTTACCCTGTATCCATATCGGTGAACAGTACTTTCCGGAGAAGCTTCGAAATAGACCCATTTACTTGATTTATCCACTCTGTCAAAGTCGGAAACATCATAATCACCAGGCGTTATCAATTGCTTTTCTTTCCCATCTGCCGTTACCCTGTAAATATGACGCCAACCATCATTTTCGCTCATCCAGATAAAATGTTCACCTTTATCTATCCATACCAGATTAAATGGTTCCAGAAAAGTATCTTCAGACTCGGTAAATATCTTTCTGGTGGCTCCTGAACCAGCATCAGCAAGAAACACATTCATGATATTCTGATTCCGGTTTAACTGCTGGATATATAATTCATCAGAATTAGGTCTCCATGTCAGGTTGGTGATGTAATTATTCCTGGGGTCGCCATCAATTTTCATCCATGTAGTCTTTTCCCCGGAAATTTCAATAATCCCTGTCCTTACCGATGGAAGTGTCTCTCCGGGTTTCACATATTGAAATGTATTGAATGTAGGGTATAATGAATCTATATAATCTATTATTGTAAAAGATCGCACCCCCTCTGTATTAAATTGATTGAATGCGAGATATCTGCTGTCAGGACTCCACTGATATTCCCGTGAATTTTGAACAGATGCAAACCTGAACGATGCCGTTGAGTTAATGATCTTATCAGAACCATCTGTTGTCAGTTGAGTAACGTCACCACTGTTAAGATCGTATATATATATATTTGCCCCGTGAACAAATGATACGTAATTGTTGTCCGGTGACAATTTCAGGGATTGAATATCAGGCGCATAGGTGTCAAGATCAATTTTCTTAAAAGATCCTCTTTTTCGATCTGTAATGTAGTATTCCCTGTTTCGTCCCGATCCCAATGTCAGGATCACTTTAGACTCATCAGGAGAAAACTGATAATCCGATATCCTTGAGCTGGCAGAAATTTCAGGTATGTCTTCAATTGATAGTAATACTGTTTTCCTTCCTGTGCCAGGATCATATTTAACCAGTTCCTGTCTTTCATTCTCTATCTGCACATATCCGCTTTCTTCACTTAGCCAGTATCCTAATGCTGTTCCTTTGGAACGAAATGTACCATTTGTTAAACTCTCTATGTCCAGTACCTGACTATTCTGTGCAGGGGAAATACTCCAGGTAAAACACAGAAGCAGCAGAAGAAGAAAATGGAGGTGAAAATCAGATTCCCGATAAGGTTTGCCGGCAGGTGTCATAATCAGCTGTTTTAGGTTAATTACATTTTAAAACTCATTGCTCTCGTGTTGTTGGTAAAGCATGTATAAATGTACGATCTAATTTACATCTCTCATAATCTGATCAGTTAATCTTAATATTTTCCATCAAAACACAGGTATGATCATACAGATTACACTCTCATAACTAATATTCTTATCATATTCGGTTGTATGCTGATACAGGCTGTTGATCTATAATTACCTCCCGAAGTGCCCTCAATAGATATTATTAATATAATTCCAGATCATAATCTTCTTAC
>JBJKPH010000010.1:0-5775 GCA_046706585.1 Bacteroidales bacterium
GAGTGCCACCGTCGGATATGCTCAGAAACCTTACCGGGTTACCGGTAAATGATGTGACCTGCGATGATTGACCGGGATTATCCACAGGGAACTTAAATACGTTGAAAGAACCCGGCTGTTCGCTCAGGTAATAGATAGTCCGGTTATTTTCAGCAAATACCGGGTTGCGGTCCTCACCCTTGAATGTGGTTAACATAGTATGCTTGTTGCTGCCTGTATCATATACCCATATATCGCGCGCGATAGATGAAGTGTGGTGTTTTCTGAAGGTATTTTCCCCGCCTTTTTTATCGTGGTACGCAATCAACCTGCCGTCGCTGCTTAGGTTAATATCCTCTGCAGGGATGGTCCATAACTGGTCGACCCTGCCCCCGTTAACAGGGACCGTATAAACCTCAGGCTGGGACCCGGTGGGGTACTGTCTGTGATCAGCTGCGTCCATCCTTTGTCCTCCGAATATTATCAATTTATTATCTGTGCTGAAACAATAAGGGACTTCATCGTTTGAGTGGAAGGTAAGCCTTTGTGCATCACCACCTTTTGCATCCATCACAAAAACATCAAAATTCCCGTACCGGTTTGAGGCGAAGGCTATCATGCTTCCATCATGACTCCATACAGGCATGTATTCGTGGGCCTCATGAAATGTCAGCTGGCGGGCTTCACCTCCGGCAGATGCAACCGAATACAGGTCACCCTTATATGTAAATGCTATCGTTTTCCCATCGGGCGATATGGCAGGATATCTTAACCAGTGTGGATTTTCCTGTGCTATAGACATACTGCAAATGATTTGTGCCAGAAGTAATAAAAAGAGTTTTTTCATTTTGTACTGCTATTATTGTATCTGTGTAACATAATTTGATCTCATATTTTTCACCAGGTGCTGAACGGATGTTCACTGAGGTATGAATTGGAATACCTGATATCGTCCGAGACATCTTTTATTATCCACGCGGGAAGTTCAATTACAGCCTGTTCCGATTCCAGTTCTATCTCCGCAATTACCAGACCTGAGTTCAGACCATGAAATTCATCAACCTCGAATTTCTGGTCCTTGTAGCAGACAACATGCCTGGTCTTATCAATGATCCCGGGAAGAGCCATGCTAATAAGTTTCCCGGCTTCTGCAATACCGATCTCTTTTTCCCATTCGAACCTGGTTATGCCGGTCTGTTTTCCTTTGATTGTAATATATGCCGAATCATCTGTAATCCTTACCCTCACAATTCTTTCCTTGTCCCTCGACAGGTATCCCTGTTTAATCCTGTAAGATGATGATATCATTTCACGGAACCCGCCACCTGCAAGATATTTCCTTTCTATCTCCTTTAAGCTGTCGTTCATTAATAGTGGGGGGTATTTGATTTTGATCGTTCTTTATACCACAGGTATCCGAACAAAACTGCCACCACGGCAAGAATAACTGAAATTATCAGGCCGGGATCAATGTTATATCTGATAGCCTGACCGACAACTTGTTGTGTGCCTTCTTCGATAATTAATCCTGATTCTTCGACCTTATAGAATACAGGTATATCGAAGACGTTCTTAACGAAAAAGAGTGAAATATAGGATATGACAAGTGCTATAACAGGTGTTGTTACCCAGCCCTGGAATACTTCTCCCAGTGTTTTGAAATTAATATTTCCTACTCCTTTGAGAAGACCTATGCCTATTATAGCACCAACAATAACCTGGGAACTCGAAACGGGTACCATGGGTATGCCCGGGAGACCCAGAGACTTTATAAAATCAGAAAGCGCTGTCGATGAGAAAATAAACAGTACGAGAGAATGGGCCAGTACAATAATAAGGGCAGTATCAGCATTTAGTTCCAGGAGGTTATTACCAACTGTTCTCATGACCCTTTCAGAATATGTAACGATACCGAAAGCGATAGCTATACCTCCAAGCAAAAACAATTGCTGTCCGCCGTTAAGGGTAATTATTCCAAGGTCAAGATCAGGAAGTTTGATAGCAGGGACGAATACTCCCATCACGTTTGCAATATTATTTGCTCCCAGGCTATATGATCCGAAGGCCCCTACAATAAGCAATCCTGTTCGTATATATGATTCATACTTTACCATATGAATACTGGTCCTGCGTTTTACTGCCTTTAGCAGAAGGTAAAGGAGTACTGCAAACAGAGCTCCCAGAACAGGTCCGGTGATCCATGTAGTTACGATCTTATAGAGAGATGACATATCGGTAGGGTTTCCTGAGAACAGGTTCCACCCGATTATTGCTCCGACGATGGCCTGCGTAGTTGACACCGGAACTTTTAGCCTGGTCATCCAGTAGACCGTTATGGCTGCTGCCAGTGCTACTGTAAATGAACCTCCCAGTGCATTTACCGAGCCAAGTTTACCCAGCGTATGTGATGCTCCTTCGCCCTGAAAAACGGCACCTATTATCACAAATACCGATGCTATAATGGCTGCCCTCTTAAAGGAAACCATTCTGGTGCCTACCGCTGATCCGAAGATATTGGCGGCATCATTGGCCCCTAGTGACCATCCCAGAAATAGTCCGCTGGTAATAAAAAACAAAATCATTTTGTTCCTTGTATTTGCCGGTCCACCATACTGCCAATTACATTATAACCCTGATAGCCATGCCCGAAAGGAGGTCGGCGACTGATTCAGCATAATCGGACAGCCTTTCGACATGGTGTGCAAAATATCTGAGGTGTGATTTATGTGCCAGGTCAAGTGACTTCATCTCGTGGAAGATATGTTTCTTGATCTTGTTTGATATATTATCACACTCACGTTCATAGAAATATACCTTGTTAAGCTGGTTCCTCACTTTATGAGGTTCCTTGAAAAAGAGCCTTGCTGCCGGTATCAGTTCTTCGCATGCCGTAACAGCCAGATCGGTAAGATTCTGAATGTCGTCATGCAACTCTTCCGGGATATGGGGTATCTCGACATCAAATTGCACCAATACTTCTTTTGAAGCATCAATAAGGTCGTCTATCTCTTCTATAAGAGTTGCCACTTCAGCCCTGTACTGCGGAAGAATAGTATGAATGATCATATCATTTTCGATAGACTTCTGCAGATCATCAGCCCTCGATTCAAGCTTGTCAATTCTCGACAGGTATCTTTCGAAAGTTTCCCTGTCATTTTTAAGGTATGAATTAACACCTTCCTTGAATATTAAAAGGCCTTCTTCCACAATGTCGAAGAAATCATCGATCTTAATTATGATCTTTTTCGTATGCCTGGTAAAGACTGCCATCCAAATTATCTTTTCAGGATTAATAATTACTCTAAATTACCAATTTATTCAGAATTTAATAATTCTTTCAAAACTGTTTTTTTTCATGTATCCTTTAACTATTACCTGAATGTCGCGGTTATCAGGTGCGGGTTTAATGCAATCATGAATAGCGCTTAGCCCGAAACCTACATTATTTATGTCGAAGTAACCGTATCCCTGATACTTGCCATTGACTATTTTTACAGCACTTTTTTCATCACTGTTTCTGCCTGAGTCAATAATAAAGAAATTCTCCTGGCTGAAGACAAAATCATTCATTGCCATTCGTGCTCTCATATTGTATGCAGCCGCTACCTCCGATCCGTTGCAGGCACCCCTGCATAAGCCTACCTGGTGGTGAAAACAGGAACCTGTTGATTCATAAAGCCCGCATAACTTCTGGCAGAGTTCGTGCTTTTCGATAAGTCGTTTCAATGTGTCAAGCGCTTTATCTTTTGATGTAAATGCCGACAGAAGACCTTTGTTTCCACCAATTGCCTTAATTCCCAGGCATATATATCCTGACTCGTTCTCCGAGTAGTATATGCCCCAGGTAAAGCCGCTTCTTCGCTGTGCCCGGTTATATTTCGGCTTGTTATTTTTTATCTCTTCCGATTCAAGCAGCAAAGCAATGAGCTCACTGCCGGTTTCTTCCCAGGTTATATCTGTAATTTCGTCTCTCATTTCCATTGCTCTCCGTGACCTGTTGTTTGACAGGTGTGTCATTATCCTCTTTCTGATATTGTTGCTTTTTCCAATATATATCAGTTTTCCCACAGCGTTATAAAAATAGTATACTCCTGGTGCATCCGGTGTTTTCTCAAGAATGCTTTCATCAAGACCGGGGTTAAGTTGTGCATTTCCCTTACGATGTCCGATTACAGGCTCTTCAGATGTTTCCTCTGCTTCAAGAAGTAACTCGAAAAGCTTTACCGTAGCCAGTGCGTCACCGGCTGCCCTGTGCCTGCCGTTTATTGAAATGCCAAGATCACTGCATAGATTACCCAGGCTGTATGACCTGTGACCGGGAAGAAGTCGCCTGCTGAGTGCCACTGTGTCGAGTATTTTTCTTGAATAGCTGTATCCCAGATTCTTAAATTCCTGCCTGATGAATGAATAATCGAAACGTGCATTATGCGCAACGAAAATGTTTCCTTCAGTAAGCTCTACGATCTTTTTGGCCACCTCAAAGAACTTAGGTGCATCTGCTACCATTTCATTGGTAATACCGGTAAGTCCTGTAATAAAATATGGGATATTGCATTCAGGATTGATCAGAGTCTGATATTCATCCACTATTTTATTACCGTCGTGAATGAAAATGGCTATCTCAGTGATCCTTTCCATCCTTGGACTTCCTCCGGTGGTTTCTATGTCGATTATTGAGTACAATGTAGCTGAATGATGTGCTAATATATGCAGAAATCGGTATCAGTATCCTTCATAGTTATTATTTTTGTCTTTAAAGAAAAGCAAGATGCGGGAATGTACCGGAAGCCATTATTTTATTAATGGTTCACTTTCAGAATCTTCAGGATTCAACCCTTCATTGGTTTATGAAGGAGAAAGTCTTTACGAAGTGATCAGGATATCAGGTTCAGTACCTCTCTTCTTTGAGGATCATATGCTGAGACTTCAAAGCAGTGCCGGAATAAGGAAAAGAGAGATGCTTGCCACAGGCACTGAGATATCAGGTCTTGTCAGAAAGCTGATAGCTGCAAACGGTCTAACAAGTGGTAATATTAAAATAGTTTTTAACTATAACTGCGGAGGCCGTACCTTCCTTATATATTTTATTGAAACACAATATCCCGACCGGGAGATGTATGTGAACGGAGTCGACACTATTTTGTTCCATGCCGAAAGGAGTGAGCCGGGAGCAAAAGTATTTAACCAGCATCTCAGAAGTTCAATTTACCAGCATCTTATCCGCAAAGGAGCATACGAAGCCCTGCTGGTAAATAATAGTGGTTGTATTACCGAAGGAAGCAGGTCGAACCTTTTTTTTGTTAAGGATGGTGGGCTGATAACAGCGCCTGATAATGTGGTTCTGGCGGGAATAACGAGACAACATATAATTTCGATAAGTAGTGATGAGGGACTGAAGACCGACTTCAGAAGTTTAAATATTTCTGAGCTGCCGGTGATAGATGCTATTTTTATCTCAGGGACATCACCACATATACTTCCGGTGAGAAGTGTTGAGAATTTCACTTTTAATGTAAATGATCCGGTTATTTCTCTTCTTTCTGGAAAGTTCAGGTCGCTGGTGAATAAATATATTGAGGAGAACGGTTATAACGGGTCATTCACATGAAGATCCGGCTAAATGATTATATTTGAATAAACCTGCACCACGATTTTCCGGAGAAAATGTGCCGGCGGAGGAGCAGGTTATTATCCGTTTTTCGCACATAACAGGGTGATGTATTACATAAATAACTATGAAAAACTAAAGCTATGGCCTTAGTTTTTCATAGTTATTTATGTAATACATCACCCTGT
>JBJKPH010000011.1:0-4881 GCA_046706585.1 Bacteroidales bacterium
GTCTGGCACTGAAATCTGAAGCTATCGGCCTGGCAGTAATGACCGAACTGCCACTGGTTGTTGTCAATGTCCAGAGGGGTGGTCCTTCAACCGGTCTGCCTACCAAGACAGAACAGTCAGACCTGATGCAGGCATTGTACGGGCGCAACGGTGAAAGCCCCGTGGTGGTGCTCGCCGCAAGCACTCCTTCAGACTGTTTCAGGTTCGCTTTCGAAGCAGCCAGGATAGCTCTCGAGCATATGGTGCCGGTGATCCTTCTTACCGATGGATTTATCGCTAATGGTACTGAACCATGGAAGGTGATCAGTATGAATGAATTGCCTGAGATCAAACCTCCATATGTTGAGGCCGGTGATGAAGAGTATATTCCTTATAAAAGGGATGAAGAGAAACTTAACAGGAGATGGGCAATTCCCGGCACACCAGGACTGGAGCACCGGATAGGTGGCCTTGAAAAAACTATCAGGGGTACGGTTTCATATATACCCGAGAACCATGAATTAATGGTTAAAATGAGAAGTGAAAAGGTTGCAAGAGTGGCCAATAGCATACCTCAGCTTGAGGTTTATGGCGACCAGGAAGCCGATCTGCTGTTGATAGGCTGGGGAGGTACACTCGGGCATCTTATGACAACTGTAAGGGAACTCAGGGAAGAAGGTTATAGTGTAGGGCTTGCCCAGTTTAATTATATTAACCCGCTGCCCGGTAATACACGAGATGTTTTTTCAAGATTCAAAAAACTTCTGGTGGCCGAGCTTAATGCCGGGCAGTTTGCCAGTTACCTGAGGATGAATCTGCAGGAGTTTAACTATAACCAGATAAACAAGATACAGGGACTTCCGTTTACCACACTGGAACTGAAGGAAAAATGTAAGCAACTAATTGATGCATAGATCATGGAAAAAGAGATCATGGAATACACTCCAAAGGATTTTAAAAGCGATCAGGAAGTAAGGTGGTGCCCGGGATGTGGCGACCATGCTATATTAAGTTCGATAACAAGGGCAATGGCCGAACTGAATGTCCCCAAAGAGAGGTATGCATTTATTTCAGGTATTGGATGTTCCTCACGTTTCCCTTACTATATGTCGACCTACGGGTTTCACAGCATTCACGGAAGGGCATCGGCAATTGCTTCGGGGGTGAAAGTGGCAAATCCCGATCTTTGCGTATGGCAGATAACAGGCGATGGTGACGCCCTGGCAATAGGAGGTAATCACTTTATCCATGCCATAAGAAGGAATATAGATGTCAATATCATCCTGTTCAATAACGAAATATACGGCCTTACAAAGGGTCAGTACAGCCCGACATCACAGAAGGGGGCGGTAACCAAAACATCTCCGTTCGGCACCATTGAAGAACCGTTTCAGCCGGGTGAACTTATTATCGGGGCAAAAGGGAAATTCTTTGCACGTACGATCGACTACAATATCCAGCTTTCAACAGAAATATATAAACAGGCTGCTCTTCACGAGGGAGCCTCTGTTGTAGAAGTATTGCAGAATTGTGTGATATTCAACGATGGAATACATGCCGAACTGAATGATAAGGAATTTAAGGAGGACAGGACAATCATACTTCGTCATGGCGAACCAATGATATTTGGTAAGAACAGGGATAAGGGCCTGGTCCTCGACGGCCTGAAGCTAAAAGTTGTAAATATCGGGAACGGGATAACTGAAAAAGATATCCTTGTGCATGATGCACAGGAAAATAACCCGGGAATACACCTTATGCTGGCAAATATGAGATACCCCGGATTCCCCGTGGCACTGGGTGTTATCAGGTCGGTAAGTGCTCCGACCTATGATATGGCTCTTCACGGTCAGATCAAAAAGATCAAATCAACAGCCAGGATCACGAATATGGATGAACTGCTGCATAGTGGTTCAACGTGGGAGGTCAAATAAGTATTTCACATACCGCAGAAGTCTCTTTTTTTAATGCCAGGGTAGGGTATCCGAAACTATTTTATAATTTTAAGGTTACTGGTTATAACCCTGATTTGTATGACCCGGGATAATGAAACAAATGGTAATTCCTTTCATAAGTTGTTGCACGACCAGAAGGAGAGACTTAAGGAGCTGGCATGTATCAACCGCACTACCGCAATTCTGAAGGGAAGTACTTCTGTCGAGGAATCACTGCAGAAAATAGTGCTTGGCCTTCCTCAGGCATGGCAATATCCCGATTATACGTCTGCCAGGATCACTTACGGGGACAAAGTATTCGTAACACCCGAATTCAAAGACTCCAAATGGGTCCAGAGCCAGACATTCAGCACTATTGATAACCGTAAAGGATCTATAGAAGTATTTTACCTGAGACAATTTGCCGAAGAGGATGAAGGTCCTTTCCTGGCCGAAGAACGTGACCTTATTATTAATCTGTCCACACTTATCTCGGGTAGTATCAACAGCCATCTGGCAAGCCAGATGATCGATATACAGGGAGTCGTATCCGAAGAGTCTCAACCTGTTGTCGGATCAAGCAGAAAATTTCTCCAGAGATTCCTCGAAAGGCAGAATGCCGAGAGGGATGTTTTCCATGACCTGATGCCATTCAAAGTCAAGGAAATATTGCTGGTGGCCAACCTGTATGATGCCTATTCAATAGAAGGAGAAGGAAGATTTGCCGACCATATCCTTGGTGAATACCACCAGCTTAATCTCACATCGGTACCCAGGGTAACGGGTGTATCGGGAGAAGGGGAAGCCTTCGAAAGACTGAAAACCAGGCATTATGACCTGATAATCATAATGATAGGTGTTGATAAGGAGAGTCCGGTTAAGCTTTGTGACAGGATCAAGCAGAAATATCCCTATATCCCTGTTTTCATGCTTTTAAGCAACTCCTACGATGTTCCATTTATTAAGAAAAAGATTGATAAGGGAGCAGTAATAGACGATTTTTTTGTCTGGACAGGTGAGTCGAAGGTTTTCTTTGCAATGGTGAAACTTCTTGAGGACAGGGTAAATGCTGAGAATGATACCAGGATAGGTCTCACCAGGATAATTCTCCTTGTGGAGGATTCGGCCGAATACTATTCGAGCTACCTGCCGACACTTTATACACTGGTAATGGAGCAGACAAAGCACCTGATAGAGGATGTGAGTTCTGATGAACTGTATAAGGTGCTAAAAATGAGGGCGAGGCCTAAAATTCTGCTTGCGACGACTTTCGAGGAAGCACTTGAGATCTATAACAGGTTCAAGGAAAGCCTGTTGTGTGTAATATCCGATATGAGGTTCCCGAAAGAAGGAGTAGTTAATAACAGGGCGGGTTTTGAGCTTATCCAGTATGTGAAAAGTGAATTTCCGAACATACCAACGCTGCTGCAGTCGTCAGATCCTGAGAATTCAAAATATGCCCATTCACTAAAATCGAGTTTTATAAACAAGAACTCTGAAAGTATTCTTGAAGATCTCAAGTCATTTATAAATTACTATCTCGGATTCGGTCATTTTGTTTATCGCGACAATAAGGGGAGGCAGATAGCGGTTGCAAAGTCGATGAGGGAGTTTGAGCAGTACCTCAAAACAATACCCGAAGACAGCCTCGTTTACCATGCAATGAAGAACCACTTTTCACTATGGCTTATGGCCAGGGGAGAAGTAAAGATAGCCAAGATCATCAACCCGATGAAAATAAGTGACTTCGAGTCGCTTTCCGACCTGCGGAAGTTCCTGCTTCAGATAATAAGGAAGAGAAGGAGGGAGATGGACAAGGGTAAGGTCATTAATTTCGAGGAGTCTGCTATAATTGACGAGACCAATGTTGTAAGCCTGTCGGGTGGATCGCTGGGGGGAAAAGGCAGGGGACTGGCTTTTGTAAATACTCTGATATACGGTTTTGAGCTTGGCAAACTGACACCCGGTATCAATATTAAGAGCCCGATAACTATTATTATCGGTACCGATGAATTCGACCTTTTTATCGAGCATAACAAACTCAGGAATACGATCAAGGAGGAGAAAGATTATGAAGTACTGAAGGCAAAATTCCTTGAGGGTAACCTGTCATACGGACTTGAAAAGAAGCTGAGATCGGTACTGAAATTGCTGATTAAGCCACTGGCAATCAGATCGTCAAGCCTCTTTGAAGATTCAATGAGTCAGCCCTTTTCAGGTATCTTCAGGACTTATCTCCTTCCAAATAATCATCCCGAATTCGAGGTCAGGCTCAAAATAGTTATGGACGCTATAAAGCTTGTCTTTGCATCAATATATTCGAAGAGCTCCAGAACATATTTCGAGGCAATTAATTATAAAATTGAACTGGAGAAAATGGCTATTGTTCTTCAGGAGGTTGTGGGAAACAGGTTCGAAAATGCTTTCTATCCGCATATCAGCGGTACGGCACAATCATATAATTTTTATCCTGTTGCACATATGAAACCTGAAGAGGGTTTTGCAGTGGCTGCAGTAGGACTTGGGCAATATGTGGTGGAAGGGGAGAAAGCATACAGGTTCTCACCTGCCTATCCAAATATTGATATAGTATCACAGAAGGATATCTACAAAAATTCACAGGTCTGTTTCTATGCCGTGAATATGAGCAAAAGGGATGTCGATCTGCTTGAAGGAGAAGAGGCAGGACTTATTAAACTCGATATCACGCAAGCAGAGAAACATGGCAGCCTGAAACACTGTGCTTCGGTTTATAATCCTGATAATGATTCAATCGTACCAGGGATAGATGTAAACGGTCCGAGAGTGGTTAACTTCGCCAATATCCTCAGATACGAATATATACCCCTGGCAGAAACCATTTCTACGATACTTGACGTTGTAAAGGACGCATTCGGTACTCCGGTGGAGATCGAGTATGCCGTCGATCTTAACAAAGACGATTCAGGAAATGCAAGCTTCTATATAT
>JBJKPH010000012.1:0-4011 GCA_046706585.1 Bacteroidales bacterium
ACCGGCCAGAATATCTGACGGTAATAACAGCGACCTTTTCGTAATGACCCTGGGTGATATAACAACACCTCTGGCTGACGGAGTCTTCGACCCGGAAAAAGATGAAGTGGTACTGAACGACGGGCAGGTACTTAGCAACTACTACCGCGACACATTGGGAATAAAGTTCTATAAGCCTATTGATAAGTCGATATTCCCGCTTCCTCCTTCAGGGTTATGTACGTGGTATTATTATTACCAAGATATTAACCAGGAAGAGGTGAAAAAGAATACTGACTGGATCTCCGACAATCTTATAGAATATGGTGCCAAATATGTACAGATAGATGACGGATGGCAGAAGGAAAGGGAAAACGGCGGACATGGATCACGTGACTGGACTGATGTTGATACAGCATTTTCTGCAGGGATGGCTGACCTCGCGCATTATATCAAGTCAAAAGGCCTGGTGCCGGGAATATGGATTGCACCTCACGGACAGTCAAATTTCAACGTGGTAAAAAAGAATCCGGGTGTATTTCTCTTTAAACCCGACAGTACTTCGGCATCAAAATCGTGGGAAGGTGACTGGCTGGTTGATCCGTCATCACCTGAAACTGATAAATATATGACCGATCTTTTTAGCATGATGGTCGACTGGGGCTATGATTATTTTAAGATAGACGGGCAGCCTACTGTTGTAAACGAAATGAGAAGAGCCTCGGAGTTTATGAAGGAACCTGGTGATATTGATATGCTGTATCGCAGAACCCTGGATGATATAAGGAAGGCCATCGGTCCGGAAAGATACCTGCTGGGATGCTGGGGAATACCTCTGGAAGGAGTGAATATTATGAATGGTTCCCGTACAGGAGGCGATGTGGTTCTTGGCTGGAGCGGATTCTTTACATCACTTTCACCTACAATGAGATATTACTTTATGCACAATATCGTCTGGTATACCGACCCTGATGTAATGTTGCTACGACCTCCGCTTACAGTCGATCAGGCAAGGGTGTGGGCCACACTGCAGGGACTAACAGGACAGGCACTGATGAGCAGCGACAGGCTTACCGATCTGTCTCAGGAAAGGGTGGATATTCTTAAAAAAGTATACCCGGCTGTCGACATAAGGCCTCTTGACCTTTTCCCGGTAAACGGTCAAAAGAAAATATGGGACCTTAAGGTAAACCACCTTGGACGACAGTATGACGTAACAGGTTTGTTCAATTTTGACGAAGAAAAAGCCGAACAGCTGTTCCTTAAATGGACTGACCTGGGTATAAGTGATAATGCTCCGGTACATGTTTTTGATTTCTGGAACGACGAGTACCTCGGAGCCTGGGATGAAGGTACAGCTGTAAATGTAGAGCCCTCAAGCGTCAGGGTTCTTACCCTTCTTCCGGATAACGGTAAAATACAGCTTATCTCAACAAACAGGCATATCACGCAGGGGTGGATAGATCTTGCTGAAATGGAAAATGACGGTGACCTGATATCAGGTAAAAGCCATGTTATAGGAGGCGAGCAATACGAGATGCATTTTGTTTATCCAAGGGGATCATATTATAAAATTGGCAATGTAAATATCTCAGGTGCTGCCGGAAGGAAAGCAGTTAAGGTAATTAACCACCAGGGATGGTCGACAGTAGTGGTCGATGTTCATAAGTCAGGTGATATCAGGTGGAAAGTGTCGTTTGTCCCCGATGATAACTATAAGTATATTACAAGGGATCCAGGAAGGGTTTCGGTACAGGCAACCGGACTGGAATCGGTAAGGTTCTCATGGGGTGCACAATATTATCTTAATGCAGGATACCAGGTATATCTGGATAACGAATTACTTGGTTACTCACCATCAACATTCTTCGATAAGACAGGTCTTGATCCAATGGCTGATTATAATGTTAGCGTCAGGACTGTGTGGAGTGACGGTGATACAAGTTCACCTCCAAGGCAGGGTAACCAGCCGGCCGGTATTAACTTCAGTATAAAGGACCTTCTGCCTTCAACTGTGCCAATTTCCATGCTGAAACCCTCGTCAAGCCAATCAGGCGGGTTCGGGAGATACCAGCCTTCTGGTGGCGAAAGCAGCTCGGTTATGGCATTTCCTGGAATGGCAACAAATTATGAACTGCATGGAATATTTACCGGGTTGAAAGCTACGGTTGGTGTAAGCAGTAACACATTTGGAGGCAGAGGTGGTGCCAGTGCAACCGGAAACGAAAATATGACGATCAGGTTCATAATTGAAGGTGACGGGAAAGTACTCTACACGAGCCGTGAATTTCATACGGGAGACAAACCTGCCAGCATAAATGTAAATATTGCAGGTGTTAAAACGCTGACTTTTAAAGCCGAGAGTTCCGGATCAGGTTCATCACAGGGTGGAGGACGCAGAAGGGGAATGTCAGGAAGCTGGACAAATGTTGAATTAACAAAATAATCTATTAAACTATATGAAAAAGAAAATTCTTATTCTGGTATCCCTGGTTACAATATCACTGATATCATGTGAGGAGAAAAATAATGATATTCACAGGATTGGCGAAATGATCAACCCGTCAGCAGAGATGGTCGAATCATCTGTTGTAACTGGCTGGACCGCAGACCAGGGAGGCCGCAGGTCGGCAACCCAGTTTTATGATTATGTTGCCCATGAAGGAACAAAGAGCCTTACAATCTTTTCAGATGGCTTTGCTTCCGGAAGATGGTCTACTAAAGTTTTGCTTAAACCGTTTTCAACATACAGGTTCACAGGCTGGATAAAGACTGAAGATCTGGTGCCTCAGAGAGGCGACGGTGCCGGATACAGGCTTGATGGATTCGATGTCGAGCCCCAAACTTTTACCGGCACAAACGACTGGACACAGGTTACTTATGAATTTAATACCGGAAATGATGACTGTGTTGTTCTGTCATGTCTGTATAGCCAGCGTGGAAATGCAAAAGGCAGAGTCTGGTTCGATGATATGTATTTTGAACTTGTTGGTTCTGATAACCTGAATACTTCGATAACAGTAAATACTGAGGAAGAATCAGAACCGATGCAGAAATATATTTACGGCCAGTTCATTGAACACCTGGGAAGGTGTATTTACGGCGGTATCTGGGCTGAAATGATAATGGACAGGAAATTCTGGTATGCACCGGGTGACCGTGAATCACCATGGCAGGCACAGGGTAACAGGGAATTATTCAATATGACCGGTACAGATCCTTTCACCGGTGACCAGGCACCTGTTCTAAGGGCTGATGGAGAAGATGCCGCAATACTTATGCAGGGAGGCCTTGGATTAAAGGAGAACCTGCTCTATGAAGGTCATATTGTTCTTAAGGCATCTCCTGGTATTAAAAATGTTGTGGTCACCCTGTCGTGGGACGATCAGTCGGTTGAGCAGGTGATTGACAATCCAGGGACAAGCTATAAATCTTACCCGCTTGAGTACATGTCGGTCAACGAAACAAGGGATGCAAGTATTACTGTTAAGCCTGTTGGAAACGGGACAATTACAATAGGTACTGTATCACTTATGCCTTCTGACAACATCGATGGATTCAGGTCTGATGTTCTTGCTCTTTTGAAGGAACTGAATTCTCCTGTTTACAGGTGGCCCGGAGGTAATTTCGTAAGCGGATACAACTGGAAAGACGGTATCGGCGACAGGGATAAAAGACCACCCAGAAAGAATCCTGCCTGGACAGGTGTTGAATCAAATGATGTAGGGATACATGAGTTTATGAAGTTCTGCGAGCTCCTTGGAACAGAACCTTATATTGCTGTAAATGCAGGTCTGGGAAACTCCGAGGAAGCAAGGCAGGAGGTTGAGTATACGAATGGTGATCAGACTACCCCGATGGGTAAATGGAGAGAATCGAACGGACACTCCGAACCGTGGAAGGTAAAATGGTGGTCGATAGGGAATGAGATGTACGGTACATGGCAGCTCGGCCATATGACTACTGAAGAATTCGCTGCCAAGCATAATGAATTTGCCAGCAAAATGAGATCTGTAGATGGTGATGTTAAGC
>JBJKPH010000013.1:0-13521 GCA_046706585.1 Bacteroidales bacterium
CATCGATGGTGGGCTATTCGGGACTAAAACCTGTGGTTGCAGCAATACGTGCAGGCAAGGATGTGGCACTTGCCAACAAGGAGACACTTGTAGTTGCAGGCGAACTGATCAGGGACCTTATTTCCAAACACAAGACCAGGATATTGCCGGTTGACTCAGAGCATTCGGCTATCATGCAATGTCTTGTTGGCGAGCTTGATAATGAGGTTGAGAAGATCACCCTTACAGCTTCAGGAGGCCCTTTCCGGAATTTTACAGAAGAACAGCTGAAAAATGTAACCCCGGAGCAGGCTCTTAGCCATCCGAACTGGGACATGGGCAATAAGATAACGATCGACTCTGCATCGATGATGAACAAAGGTCTTGAAGTTATAGAAGCAAGATGGCTATTCGACATTGATCCGTCGATGATTGAGGTGGTTATTCATCCTCAGTCGATAGTGCATTCATTCGTTCATTTTGCAGACGGATCGGTGAAAGCACAAATGGGGCTTCCTGATATGAGGTTACCCATCGTTTATGCTCTTGAGTACCCCGGAAGGATCAGGACAAAACTCCCGCGTTACAATCCCGCCGACTATGAAACACTTACTTTTGAGAATGTCGATTTAAAAAAATTTCGTAACCTTGCACTCGCTTATGATGCATTAAATGAAGGAGGAAATGTTCCCTGTATCATGAGTGCTGCAAACGAGATAGCAGTGGATGCATTTCTCAGGAGAAAGATAGGGTTTCTGCAGATGACCGATGTTATTGAACGGGTGATAGAGCGTGTACCGCCGATAAGCCATCCCGGTATTGAAGAACTCGAAATGACCAACGAGAAAAGTCGTCTCACCGCTGTTGAGGTAATTGAAAAAATGGTTTGAAATGGATGTATTTGTTAAAATAGCTCAGTTTATAGTTAGTCTTTCCATTATAGTAATTATTCACGAGCTGGGGCATTTCATATTTGCCAAGATCTTTAAGACAAGAGTTGAAAAATTCTATCTTTTCTTCGATGCCTGGTTCTCCCTCATAAAGATCAGGAAAGGTGAAACGGAATATGGCATAGGATGGTTACCCTTCGGAGGCTATGTCAAGATATCGGGGATGATAGATGAGTCGATGGACAAGGAACAGATGAAACAACCTCCCCAGCCATGGGAATTCAGATCGAAACCTGCCTGGCAAAGGCTAATTATTATGACAGGTGGCGTGATCTTTAATTTCATTCTGGCGCTGACCCTGTACGTACTGGTGCTTTTTGCCTGGGGTGAGACATACCTGCCTAACAGTAATGTGAAGTACGGTATCGTTACCGATTCAACAGGATACCGGATGGGACTGATGAATGGTGACAAGATCGTTTCTGTCGACGGGAATGAGATTGATGATTTTAGTGATATTATTCCTGATATTGTTCTTAACGGACGGAAAGAGATTACTGTAAACCGTAACGGACATCTGGTTGATATACCCATAAAGAAAGAATATATTCCTCTGCTGTTAAAGGACAAGGGCCAGATAGGAGTCAGAACTCCGTTCGGACCTTTTGAGGTAGTGCGTCTGCTTAAAGAGTCGCCGGCCAGGGAGGCAGGAATATTGGTTGGAGATAAAATACTGGGGATTAACGGGGAGAAGTTTGAATATTATGACCAGTACCTTGCATATCTTAACGACAGAAAGAGTACTCCCATTACTGTTAATATCGACAGAAACGGAAAGCTGTTTGATATTAACCTTGTTACCACATCTGATGCAATGATCGGTGTGGAAAGGACCGTGCCCCAATACTTCGAATTTAAGACCATCCACTATTCTCTCATGGAGTCGGTGCCTGCAGGCATATCAAAGGGATTCAGGATGATGAAGGATTACCTCAAACAGTTTAAGCTGATATTTTCGAGGGAGACCAAGGGGTATGAATCGCTGGGTGGGTTCATAACTATAGGGCGAATATTCCCGGGTGTATGGGACTGGCAGAGCTTCTGGAACCTGACAGCATTTCTTTCAATAATATTGGGTATAATGAACATACTTCCTATACCTGCTCTTGACGGAGGACATGTGATGTTCCTGATCTACGAGGTTGTGACGGGAAGAAAGCCCAGCGATAAATTTCTCGAGTATGCACAGATGACAGGTATGATCATTTTGCTAGCCCTGTTACTTTATGCAAACGGTAATGATATTATAAAGTATGTATTCAGGAAATAGTTTTTTTTCTTACCTTTACTTTGAAAATTAAAGAGAGATAATTATGAGCACATTAGCCGGAATGTTCGGACCTACCGAGATTATCCTGATAGTCCTGGTGTTTGTTATACTCTTCGGAGGTCGTAAGATTCCTGAACTTATGAAGGGGATAGGACAGGGAATGAAAGAGTTCAAGAAGGCAACCAAAGATGAGGCCGGGGAAGAAGGAAATGCAGAAAAATAGAAAGTATTTTTTTTAGCACGATATTTGATGCCTGCATGTGATGCAGGCTTTTTTTCTTCTGTGCCTGGATGAATAGAAGTAAATCAATTATCAATGAATAGTAATATGAAGCGATCATCGATTATTATCCCCGTACTGATCTTTATACTTTCCCTTTCTTCCTGCGTTAATAACGGCGGGGGAGGAGGTTCTATGCTGCCAAATGTGTCGGGCAGTACCGGTGAAGTGGTCATTGTTCTGGATAAGGCAAAATGGGAAGGCCAGCTGGGAGATAAGGTCAGGGAAGTACTTGCCGCTCCTGTTGACGGATTACCTCAGTCTGAGCCTACATTCACACTTTCCAACGTTACACCTTCGGCATTCGGGAAGATATATATGACGCACAGAAACGTTATTTTCTTTGATGAAAAGCCCGGCCTGACAGAAGCAAAAGCAACATTCAGGAACAATGTGTATGCAAGTACACAGATAATGATCAATATTGAAGGTCCTGATGATCAGTCATTGATGAAGCTTCTTGACGAACAGGGCCAGAATATTATTGATAAAATAAATATTGCCGAGCGCGACAGGTGGATAGCATATTACAAGAGATCGATCAATACTCCCACTTTCAATGCCCTTAAGGATGAGCACAAGATGATACTTTACATCCCTACTAACTATGTTATGGATGTAGATGAAAAAGGATTCCTGTGGTTCTCTTACGAGACTCCTATTACCACCCAGGCAGTACTGGTGCATTACTTTGATTATAACGGTGAGAATTATTTTAACGAAGACAGCATAAAGGCTATCAGGAACCAGCTGACCAGGGCAAAGGTTAAAGGTCCTGTTGATGGCACATGGATGAAGATAGAAGACAGGGTGCCGGTTAGTTACAAGACCTTTAATTTCAGGGGCAGGAACTATGCCGAGATGAAAGGGTTGTGGACTCTGGAGAACGGGTATATGGGCGGACCATTTGTGACACTTGTCACAAAAGATGAAGTGAACAACCGTTTAGTAATGATCGATGGATTCGTATATGCTCCTAAAGATGAGAAACGTGAACTGATCCGTCAGGTAGAGGCAATACTCTTTACAGTGAATTTCGACATCCAGTCAAACCAGGTTGTAGTAACAGCGAAGAAGAAGAAATAGGTCAAACAGATTCGTAATCCTGGTTTCTCAGGCGGGGGACGAAGCCCGAAACCCTTATTATATCCTGTAATTGTTCTGCACTCGACATATTGGATGATCCTGCGGCACTAACAACATTCTCTTCTATCATTATCGACCCCAGATCATTAGCCCCTCCATGGAGCGACATCATAGCAGTATCCTTTCCGGTGGTCAGTATTGAGGCCTGAATATTTGTGATATTATTGAGCATGATCCTGCTGATTGCCACCAGTCTCAGATAGTCACTCATAGCTGTAGTGTTCCTAACCCCGTATTTCATGGCCAGCACTGTTCCCTTGTCCTGGAAGGGCCAGGGTATAAATGAAATGAATCCGGTTGTTCCTGCCGGCCTTTCCGATTGTACTTTTCTAAGTGATACAAGATGTTCGATACGCTCCCTGACTGTTTCAACATGTCCGAACATCATTGTTGCCGAGGTTGTTAAACCCATCTTATGTGCTTCCCTCATTACATCGAGCCACTCCGATGAGGTTGCCTTGGCAGGAGATACTATCTTCCTTACCCTGTCGGAAAGAATCTCGGCACCTGCACCGGGCAGACTGTCGAGTCCCGATCTGACAAGCTCTTCCAGAACCTCCCTGAAAGTAAGAGACTCCTTCCGGGCCAGGTGAACAACTTCAGGAGGTCCCAGGGCATGAAGACGAAGAGAAGGAAATAGTGACTTGAGTTCCCTGAAAAGTGAAGTATAGAATTCCAGACCCAGTTCCGGATGCATGCCACCCTGAAGCAGAAGCTGGTTGCCTCCCAGATCGAACAGTTCCCTGATCTTCTGCCCGTATTCGTCGATAGAGGTAATATATGTGTCAGGATCATTTGGTTTGCGGCAGAAATTACAGAACCTGCATTGCGAGAAACAGACATTTGTAATGTTCACATTCCTGTCGATCTGCCATCCGACATCGTTACCGGGAACATGAATATGTCTCAGTTGATGAGCAATATTCATCAGCTCTGGCAGTGGACCATCACTATAAAGGGCCATACCCTCATCAACCGTCAGTTCACGGCACGTAAGTGCTTTTTCGTATAGTCTTTCCCTTGAATTCACAGCGGTACAAAGGTAGCTTTTAATCATTATATCGATCAATTATTTATTAACTTTACACATTTGTTAAAGAAAACAGAAAGCATGAGACCTGCCATAGAGAAAGTGTCGGAGCTTCTCCCTGACCAGTCTGTCGTTTGTATTATAGGATCAGATCAACTTCCTCCGGTGATAAAACTATCCAAAACCGAGGAAGACTATATTAAGAGATGCCTGGCTGACAAGCAGGATGTGATAACTATCAATTTGTATCACAGGTTATTGTGTGTTGTTGTTGAGAATATGGAAGCCGGGCAGTCAAAAAGACTTGAAGCACTGCGGGATGCCGGCGCATCTGTAAGGTCTTTTCTTATGCAGCACAAACAGCTGGCTGTAACCATTATGCGGCATCAGGCATCGCCTGATTCGGTAATGGCTGTCGCCGAGGGACTGGTCTTAAGCTCATACAGGTTCATGAAGTATAAGGAAGAGAGTAAAAAGGACAGCTTCTCATTCTACCCTGAAAAGATCTTTGTTTACGACGATGAATTCGGAGATACCGATTACCTGGTTGCCCAAACCGAAGCAATATGGTTTGCCCGCGACCTTGTTAATGAACCGGCTAACCACCTAAATGCAAAACTGCTGGCTGAAGCTATCAGGGATTTTACTGCAAAAGCCGGACTGAAAAGCGAGATATTCAGTAAGAAAAAGATCGAATCGCTGTATATGGGCGGCAAACTTGCCGTGAACAGGGGAAGTACCGATCCTCCTTCCCTGACAGTGGTTGAATATAAACCGGAAAGTGCTGTTAACAGCAGGCCCGTTATGCTGGTAGGGAAAGGAGTGGTATTCGATGCGGGAGGATTAAACCTCAAGCCTACAAGCTATATTGAGGATATGAAGACCGATATGGCCGGCGGGGCAGTGGTGTCGTCAGTGATCTATCTGGCAGCCGTGACTAACCTTCCGCTATACATAGTGGCACTGGTTCCTGCCACTGATAACAGGCCGGGGATTAATGCCTGTGCCCCGGGTGATATTATTACAATGTTCGATAATAAAACTGTCGAAGTATTGAATACCGATGCCGAAGGCAGACTTTTACTGGCCGATACTCTTGCCTATGCCGGGAAATTCGGTCCTGAGCTCGCAATAACCGTGGCTACTCTCACAGGTTCAGCTGCGAATGCCTTTGGCAACCAGGCTATAGCTGCAATGGGGAATGCCGGCGAAAACTATTTTAATATGCTTACAAGGGCAGGCGACGAGGTTTATGAGAGGGTTGCAAGAATGCCGTTCTACGATGAATACGGCGAAATGCTCAAATCGGATATTGCCGATCTTAAGAATATAGGTCCTAAGGAAGCAGGAGCCATTACAGCCGGGAAATTCCTTGAAGCATTCACCAGCTCTGCTTTTATGCATCTTGATATAGCAGGAGTGACAATACAGTCAAAGGACGAGAAATACAGACCCAAAGGAGCAACCGGAACAGGCGTAAGGCTTTTGTACAGGTTCCTGGAAATACTTTCAATGGAGAGATCAAAATAATTTACACAAAAAGAAATGAAAAAGGATAATAAACTGGTAGCAATTACGCATGGTGATATAAACGGCATAGGTTATGAAGTGATCATGAAGACGCTGATGGACAACCGGATACTGGAAGGAATAACACCGGTTGTATACGGTTCGCCCAAGGTGGCAGCCTACCACAGAAAGGCTTTGAATATCTCCAATTTCAGTTTTAATACCGTGAGAAGTATTGAGGAGGCAGCCGGCAGTAAGGCCAATATAATTAATTGTGTTGATGATAATATAAGGGTGGAACTGGGTAAGTCGACCACTATGGCGGGGGAAGCTTCAGTTCGAAGTATCGAAACAGCCATGAACGATCTGTTAAAGGAAAAGGTTGATATTCTTGTTACTGCACCTATAAATAAACATAATATCTGGTCCGATAATTTCCCTTTTGCAGGTCATACCGAATACCTGAAAGCTAAGGCAGGGGTTGATGATGTCCTTATGATAATGGTAAGCGAGAATATGAAGGTCGGTCTTGTTACCGGACACCTTGCCCTGAAGGATGTACCGGCTGCAATTACACCTGAACTGATAATGTCGAAACTCAGGATAATGAATAATTCGCTCACTGTCGATTTTGGTGTTAGAAAACCAAGGATAGCCGTATTGTCGGTTAATCCGCATGCAGGCGACGGTGGAATTCTGGGAACGGAGGAAGAAGAAGTAGTAATTCCGGCTCTCAGGCAGGCAGGTGATGAAGGTATCCTTGTGTTTGGTCCATACCCTTCAGATGGCTTCTTCGGTGCAGGCAGCTTCAGGAAGTTCGATGGTATACTGGCAATGTATCACGACCAGGGACTGACTCCTTTCAAAGCAATGTCGTTTGATACAGGCGTTAATTATACAGCCGGACTGCCCTTTGTGAGAACTTCACCCAACCATGGGACAGCCTATGAGCTTGCAGGCCTGGGCGAAGCTTCTGAGAATTCATTCAGGCAGGCACTTTACCTGGCACTGGATATACACCGCAACAGGGAATTTCATGCAACAATAACCAGTGACCCCCTGAGCTCGCAGGTTGTCGATACGCAATCAGGCTCGGAAGATCTTCCGGAAGATGAGAATGAAGGAGATAACCTATGATTGAATATATAAAGGGAAGAGTTGTTGAATACACACCTACCTACCTCGTACTTGAGACTGCAGGGACGGGATATTTTATAAATATCTCTCTGTTTTCTTACACTAAACTGGAAGGACTGGAAGAAGCTACTGTACTTATACACGAGGTTATCAGGGAAGATGCTCACCAGCTTTATGGCTTTGTGACCCGGGAAGAGAGAAACGTCTTCAGACTTCTTATTTCTGTTTCGGGAGTCGGGGCTAACACTGCCAGGATGATGCTGTCCTCGATCGATCCGGCAGGTATAGAAAAAGCAATCCTGCAGGCTGACGTGAATGCACTAAAGGGCATAAAAGGAATAGGTCTGAAAACGGCTCAGAGAATTATTGTTGATCTCAAGGATAAGATAGGAAAGGCAGGTGGCAGCGGTGAGATTTTTGATGTTGCAGACAATACATTGCGTGATGAAGCGTTTACAGCATTAGTGATGCTTGGTTTTCCTAAGAACAATGTTGGTAAGGTGCTTGACAAACTGGTATCGGAGGAAAAGGATCTTACCGTGGAAATGTTGATCAAGAAAGCCTTAAAGATTTTGTAAACTTAAGGTGCTGTTTTTGAGATCAGGTTTAGTATATAACAGGTACTTTACTCTATTTACCTTTGTCCTGGCTGTGTTGCTTATTCCGGGAAGGGTAGCATCATCCGAGCCCATCTTTCAGGAACAGGTTCAGGATACGGTCAGGCTCAGGTATCCATTCAGGGATTTTTCAGGACACCCGTGGGATACTGAAATTAATTCACCCCTCTACCTCGAAAGGCCTTCAAACATCAAAACATCGGTGGTTTTCGATACCGATAACAATGAGTATATTCTTTATGAAAAGATAGGTAGCCTCGACTACCGTCCGCCGGTTCATATGAGTCTGGAGGAGTATCGCCGTTACAGTTTCGAACAATCTATGCGGGAATATTGGGAAGCTAAGATATCGGGCGATGAATCGGCGCTGAGAAGTTCCCTGATCCCCCAGATACAGATAGGAGGTGAAGCCTTCGACAAGGTTTTCGGATCAAATACAATAAATATCATTCCACAGGGTTCAGCCGAGCTGATCTTCGGTATAAATATTTCTAGGACGGAAAATCCAACCCTCTCTGAGAAGCTGAGGACAATTCCAACATTCGATTTTCAGGAAAAGATACAGATGAATGTCACCGGGACTATCGGTGAAAAGATGCAGCTTGGCGTCAATTATAATACCGAGGCAATGTTCGATTTTGAGAACAGGACCAGACTTGAATATTCGGGTGATGAGGACGAGATAATCAAGAAGGTTGAGGCAGGTGATGTTACCCTTCCTCTGCCAGGGACACTTATCACCGGCAGCCAGAGTCTTTTCGGACTTAAGACCGAGATGCAGTTTGGACGGCTAACGGTTACAACAGTGCTGTCGCAGCAAAAAGGTGAATCGTCAACGGTTGAGGTAAAGGGCGGGGCCCAGGTAAGCGATTTTGAAGTGTATGCCGATGAATATGAGGCAAATAAGCACTTCTTTTTATCACATTATTTCAGGGATATCTATGATGATGCGCTTAAGAACCTGCCGGTAATAAGCTCGGGCGTGAATATTGAGAGGGTGGAAGTGTGGGTTACCAATAAGACAAGTAATTTCGAGGAAACAAGGAATATAGTTGCTTTCATGGACCTGGCAGAAGATCAGGGAAATATCTATAATAACCTGCCCCAGTTCAGACAACTGCCCGGGACACCACCTTACCCCGATAACAATATTAACGGTCTTTATCCTGAACTGAACAGTACATACCAGGATGTAAGGGATGTGGATAAGGTTACCGATACGTTCAGTTCCCTGTATCCTGACTTTGTGATAGGAAGGGATTTTGAAAAGATTGAGAATGCAAGAAAACTTACGGAAAGAGAATATACACTCAATAATCATCTTGGATATATCTCACTGAATACGGCACTGAACAACGATGAACTGCTGGCAGTTGCCTACGAATATACTGTCAACGGGACAGTATATAAGGTGGGAGAATTCTCAACCGATGGTGTAAATGCTCCCGATGCACTGATGCTTAAGCTCCTTAAGGGAACAAGCCTGACACCACGCCTGGCAACATGGGACCTGATGATGAAAAACATTTATGCCCTGGGTGCATATCAGATAGAGAATCGTGACTTTAATCTTGATATCCTGTATCAGGATGATGAAACAGGAAACTCAATTAATTATATACCGGAAGGAAACCTTAGCGAGCAGATACTTCTGCAGGTACTTGGGCTGGATAATCTTAACAGCCAGCTCGATAAAGAGCCCGATGGTGTGTTCGACTTTTTGACCGGAGTTACTATTGAACCTTCAAAAGGAAGAATAATATTCCCGGTTGTCGAACCTTTCGGCAGCTATCTTAAAAGTAAATTTACAGATCCTGATATTGCTGATAAGTATGTCTTCCAGGAACTGTACGACTCAACACAGACCAAGGCGGTACAGAGCGCTGAAAAGAATAAATTCAAGATCGCCGGGACATATTCATCTTCTTCCGGCTCGGAGATAATGCTCAATGCACTGAATATACCCCAGGGTGGCGTAAAAGTAACGGCAGGAGGAGTTCCCCTGACCGAGAATGTGGACTACACGGTTGACTATAATGGGGGGAGGGTTAAAATAATAAACCCTGCACTCATTGAATCACAAACTCCAATCCAGGTATCACTAGAAAGCAACCAGTTCTTCGGCTTCCAGACCAAGACTCTTGTAGGGACACATCTCGATTACAGGATATCGAATGATTTCAATATCGGGGGAACCATCCTTCACCTTACCGAACGACCATATACACAAAAAGTGACATTCGGCGAGGAACCTATTTCCAACACCATTCTGGGGTTAAATACTTCCTACAGGTCTGAGTCACCACTTCTTACAAAAATGGTTGATGCCCTTCCTTTCGTCCAGACGAAAGAGACATCAACAGTTACCTTTTTTGGCGAATTTGCTCACCTCGTTCCGGGCCATTCAAGGGCAATAAGTGAAGCAGGCAATTCATACATCGATGATTTCGAGGCAAGCGAGATCCCGCTTGATATGAAGACATATAACGCCTGGGTACTTGCAAGTATTCCTCAGGGACAGGACGCCATGTTCCCGGAAGCACGGTTCAATAACGACTGGGTGAGCGGATATAACCGGTCGAGACTTGCATGGTATGTAATTGATCCTCTCTTCCTCAGGCCTGGTTCCACCACTCCCGACAATATTAAGAATGATCCCGAACTGCGATCAAGCCATTTTGTAAGAGAAGTGTTTGAAAATGAACTTTTTCCATTTAAGGAAAGCCCTTCCGGTATGCCAACCAATATTGCCGTTCTGAACCTTGCATTCTATCCAAATGAAAAGGGCCCGTATAACTTTGAAACATCACCAACACCCTACTCTTCAGGAATAGATCAGGAGGGGAACCTGACAGATCCGGAATCAAGGTGGGGCGGTATAATGAGGGAAGTGATAACAAGTGACTTTGAAAATGCAAATATCCAGTATATCAAATTCTGGCTGATGGATCCTTTTGCCGAGGATGATGCCTTGCAGGGCGGCGACCTGTACATCAACCTTGGAAATATTTCGGAAGATATACTGCGGGATTCACGTAAGAGCTTTGAGAACGGACTTCCGGTGAATGCTGATGTGACAAACGTCGATACAACTGTCTGGGGAAGGATACCTACGGTACAGGCAGTGGTGCATGCCTTTGATAATGTGCCTGATTCCAGGCGATACCAGGATGTCGGTCTCGACGGTCTGTCGGATAACGATGAAAGAAGCTTCTTCAGTGACTATCTTCAACAGGTTGCATCTATTGTTCAGCCTGATGTTCTGGATAAGATAACCCTTGACCCTTCAAATGATGACTTTCACTATTTCAGGGGTACCGATTATGATTTACAGCAGGTAGGCATACTCGACAGGTACAAGAAATATAACGGGATGGAGGGTAATTCGCCAACATCGGAGATGTCGGTCGAATCGTATCCTACCAGCGGATCAACACTGCCCGATATGGAGGATATTAACAGGGATAATACACTCAGTGAAACCGAGAGCTATTATCAGTACAGGGTAAGCCTGAGACCCGAGGATATGCATGTGGGGGAGAATTTTATTGTTGATGAAGTAGAATATGCTGCAACCCTTGCCAACGGTGAAAAATCGACGGTTAAATGGTACCAGTTCAAAATACCAATTACTGATTATGAAAAGTCTGTTGGCTCGATCCAGGATTTCAAATCAATAAGGTTCATGAGGATGTTCCTGAGGAATTTCAATGATAATATCGTTCTAAGGTTTGCCAAACTTGACCTGGTAAGGGCCGAATGGAGAAAATACAATATCTCGTTCCTTGAGGGAGGTGAACGTATAAATGTCCCTGAACCTGAGGATGGAACATTCGAGATCAGTTCGGTAAGCATAGAGGAGAATGCAGGTAAGGAACCTGTCAACTATGTGCTTCCCCCTGGTTTCGACAGGGTTATTGATCCGAATAATCCCCAGTTGCGTCAGCTTAACGAACAGTCGATGGCCCTCAGGGTGTATGATCTGGAAGATGGCGATGCAAGGGCCGCATTCAAAAATGTCAACCTTGATATACGCCAGTACAGGAAACTGAGAATGGAAGTACACGGAGAAGCCCTGATCGGTGAACCTCTTGCTGATGATGAACTTACAGTGTTCATCAGGATCGGATCCGATTACAAGGGAAACTTTTATGAATACGAGATACCTCTGAAACTTACTCCTCCGGGTTATTACAACAAGGACGACGACCGTGACAGGGCTGTGGTATGGCCTGAAGATAACAGTTTCAATATCGACCTTTCACTTTTCCAGGACGCCAAGCAGGCAAGAAATAATGAACTGAACAAACCGGGCTCCACCCTTTCGAGGTCTGATATATATGTATACCCGGCCGGCAATGCCAGAATAAGTGTATCGGGCAATCCCAACCTGAGCAATGTCAGGGTTATTATGGTAGGTATAAGGAACCCAATAAAGACCCGTAATACATATATCGATGACGGATTACCAAAATCAGCCGAGGTTTGGGTTAATGAACTGCGGCTTAGCGATTTTAATGAAGACGGAGGATGGGCTGCCAATGCAAGGATGCAGACAAGACTGGCCGACCTCGGAACCATTGATATAGTGGGCCAGACAAGCACACCGGGGTTTGGGAGCCTGGATACAAAAGTGAATGAAAGAAGCAAGGAACAGGTTCTTAAATATGATTTATCATCAACCCTGGAACTCGGTAAATTCTTTCCCGAAAATGCAGGCGTGAGGCTACCTGTTTATGTAGGTTATTCTGAGAGCCATATACAGCCGCAATATAACCCGCTGGATCCGGATATCCCTCTGAAAAGTGCACTGGATAATCTCGACAGCCAATGGGAAAAGGATTCACTCAGAACACTTTCGGAGGATTATACCCGGAGAAAGACCATCTCCGTAAACAATGCAGGGCTCATAAACAGGAAAGAGAAAAGCTATCCCTGGGACCTGTCAAACATATCGGTAAATTACACTTTTAACGAAGTGTACAGAAGCAATGTTAATACCGAGATCAACCTTGAGAAAAACTACAGGGGTGGGCTGAATTACTATTACGATGCCAATCCGAAGGAGATTACTCCGTTGAAAAATTCAAAATTGCTCAGCCCGCGCATCTTCAGGATCATAAAGGATATGAATTTCTACCTCTTTCCGAAGCATATTGGTATAAGAACAGATATTAACCGTTACTACAGCGAGGTAAAGACAAGGAATATCAATAATCCGTATATCCTGATAAAACCAACCTTCAGGAAGGATTTTGAGTGGACGCGTTTGTATGATATCAGGTATGACCTGACAAGGCAACTGAAGATCGATTTTACTGCTACCAATCTTGCCCGGATAGATGAGCCGGTGGGAGGAGTTGACCGTGACAGGTACCCCGACCAGTATGAAGCATGGAAAGATTCGGTGCTGGTGAACCTGAGAAACTTTGGAAGGAATGTTCATTACACACATACAATCAATGTCAACTACAACATCCCTATCAATAAACTGCCTCTGCTCAGCTGGGTAAGCTCCAACCTGAGATATGGTGCAAATTACGACTGGCTTGCCGGCCCTCTTTTCCCCGACAGCCTTAATATAAATATGGGGAACACTATAA
>JBJKPH010000014.1:0-3710 GCA_046706585.1 Bacteroidales bacterium
ACACTGGGAGTTCGGTTCTGTAATAGATGCAGGTAAGGTAATGGTTGGTCTTTCGAGCAGCTCTTTTATGGTAGTGTTCAGACCGGTTACTTCCGTTTTTGAGCAGGTTGCAATGTTCAGCGTTTCAGATACACCCGTGTATGCTCAACCGATCCTCTCGGGTAACAGGAACTATATCAAGGATGAACAGAATCTCATATTCTTCAGAGTGGAATAATGGTATAACGGTACGATGGTATAACGGTACGGTGGTATGGCTCCCCTCTGACGAAGGGGTTGGGTTCAGTAAGAAGTTTAAAGTAAGTTGAGAAAGGCTGCTAAGGCAGCCTCGGTTGAGAATGAGTTTTATTCTGGTTGCTGGTTGCTGGTTGCACATACTCGCTATCTCGTTACTTGCTCCCTTCGGTCTCATAATTTGCTCTCTTCGTTCGCGTTAATGTGTATTTTTATCAATAACGGCCAGCGAAGCTGACCAAATTACGATCGCATAGCGATCATATTACATTTCTTCATGAGCCAATTCAGCGATATGGAATAATTCATTCCCCACAATGATCCCTCACTCTCACTCTCACTCTCACTCTTGCCCTGTGCCCCGTGCCCCGTGCCCTGTGCCCTGTGCCCCGTGCCCCGTGCCCCGTGCCCTGTGCCCTGTGCCCTGTGCCCTGTGCCCTGTGCCCCGTGCCCCGTGCCCCGTGCCCTTCATCCCAGGTCCCAATCGTTATTATACCAGCTCCTTACATCAACAGGATTCATTCCTGCTGCCCTGGCGGCATCCAGACCGAAATCACCATCTTCGAATACCGTTATATAACGTGGTTCGATATTCATTAGCCAGGCACATTTCAGGAATGTTTCAGGGTGTGGTTTATAGTTCTTTACATCGCCGGATGTTACTATTACATCGAAATACCTGGTCATATCAATGGCACTGAGTGTATTGTATACAGCTTCCCTGAAGCCACCCGTTCCCACTGCCATAGGCAGTTTACCGTAATACTTCCTTACAATATCGGCTACCGGCTTTATCTCTTTCACCTGGTCCTGAACCGAATAGAAATACTCGATTTTCTTCCTAAAGAGAGCTTCGGGTGCATCAGCATCGTCGTTGCCGTATTCTTTAAGTATTTTTTCTGCGATCTTAAGGGCAGGAGTTCCTGTCAGCGACCTTAGGAATGCAGGGGTCATCCCGATCCCGAACTGACGACAGGCCTCCTGCCACCCTTTCAGGTGCAGTGGCATAGTGTCAGCAAGCGTTCCGTCCAGGTCAAATATCAGAGCTTTTGTATCTGAGGGTAATTTGAAATCCATACTGATAAATTAGCTGCCAAAGATAGGGATTATTGTCCGGGGATTAAAGGGCAGGCAGGGAATGTTGGAATAAGGCTAACGGCCAACGGCGAAAGACGAACGGGGGATTTGTTTATTCGTCTCTCAGTCCTCAGTCGCTGCCAAAAACTCCTTCACCTGGGTATATATATTCTCTGCGGTAAAACCGAACTTACTGTCCAGAATATCATAGGGAGCTGAATAGCCAAAATGATCAAAACCCCACACTTTCCCATTTTCACCGACCAGTCCCGCCAGTGTGACCGATAGTCCTGCCGTAAGTCCGAACCTTGGAATTCCCGGGATCAGCACACTGTCCTGGTACTTTTTATCCTGATCGCGGAACAGGCCCTCTGAAGGCACCGATACGATCCTGATCTTCATATTTTCCCTTTCACTGAGCAGTCCGGCCCCCTCAACAAGAGTCGATACTTCTGAACCGCTGGCCAGCAGGATTATATCGGGCGTACCCTCACAATCGCTTACAATATATGCTCCTTTTTCTGCCTCACCTGCGCTATCGAATCTCGATCCTTCGGAAGGAAGGTCTTTGATATTCTGGCGTGAGAGGATCAGTGCCACCGGCCTGTCATTAGTCTCAAGTGCTATCTTCCAGGCTATGGTAGTCTCGACTGCATCAGCCGGTCTGAGTACCAGCATACTCCTTTTGCCATCGTGGTTATGCAGGTGTTCGAGCAGTCTTATCTGTGCTTCCTGTTCCACGGGCTGGTGTGTTGGTCCGTCTTCACCGACCCTGAAAGCATCGTGTGTCCATACATATTTTACAGGAAGTTTCATCAGGGCCGCCATCCTGGCGGCAGGCTTCATGTAATCTGAGAACACAAAAAAGGTTCCGCATACAGGTATCACGCCCCCATGAAGGGCCATGCCGTTCATTATTGCTGCCATTGTCAGTTCCGATACTCCCGATTGCAGGAATTGTCCTGAAAAGTCACCTTTACTGAATTCTTTTGTGTGTTTAAGGAAACCATCCGTCTTATCAGTGTTGGCAAGGTCGGCAGAAGACACTATCATATTTTCAACTTTAGCGGCGTAATATGCCAGCACAGCCGATGATGCTGCCCTTGTTGCAGAGTTTGGTTTCTGTGCTATTGACCTGTAATCGATATCGGGCAGTGTACCGCTGTAAAAATTATTCAGCTTCCCGGCCAGTTCCCTGTTCTCTTTTTCCCATGATGCTATCTTTTCCTTAATTTCCCCTGATTCCTTCCTTTTCGCGTCAAGAACCCTCGAATAGTAATCTTTCACTTCATCAAAGATCCGGAATGGAGCCGAAGGATCGCCGCCGAGATTTTTTACTGACAATTCGAATGATGCACCGGCTGCCGAGACCGGTTGCCCGTGAGTTGATGTCTTTCCCTCGAATGAATTCCCTTCGCTGTCGACAAGTCCTTTACCCATAATGGTATGGCCGATTATCAGTGTGGGCTTTCCTTCATCTACAGAAGCCTTTTCCAGTGCTTCCCTGATCCTTGTGTGATCATTACCGTTTATTTCAATCACTCTCCATCCCCACGAACGGTATTTTGATGCAGTATCTTCCGACGTGACCACATTGGTAGTTGTTGAAAGTTGAATTTCGTTTGAATCGTAGAACATTACAAGATTACCGAGTCCGAGGTGACCAGCTATTCTACCGGCTCCCTGTGATATTTCTTCCTGTATCCCTCCGTCGGAGATGAAGGTATATATTTTGTGGCTCATCAGTTCGCCGAACCTTGTTGTCAGAAATTTTTCAGCTATAGCTGCACCTGTTGCCATTACGTGACCCTGTCCGAGCGGACCAGATGTATTTTCCACAGCGCGCTCCGGATCAACTTCAGGATGCCCCGGCGTTGAGCTGCCCCATTGTCTGAAGTTGGTTATATCGTTAATAGTAAAGCGACCGGTTAATGTAAGCACAGAGTAGAGCATTGGTGACATATGCCCCGGATCGAGGAAGAACCTGTCCCGGTTTATCCACCTTGGATCGTCGGGATCGAATTTCAGGAATTCGGAAAAAAGTACATGTATAAAGTCTGCTCCCCCCATGGCTCCTCCCGGGTGACCTGATTTGGCTTTTTCCACCATTGCCATGGCAAGGATCCTGATATTGTCAGCTGCTCTTTTGTGTATATCCATAGTCATATTCAGTAAAATTTTATTGTGTGCCGTAAAATTAAGAAAAAAGCGACTCCTTCATCCACGGTAAGCCGGGGAATCTCACCTGATTTTAAATTTTCGATAAGTGAGACCTGAAAAACTGATATGAATTATTGGTTGAATGATTATTTACAGGTGTAAGAAATTTTATTTTAATAACCACAAAAATTATTAATTTTGTCGCGCTATCGGCCCTGGTTCACAGCACTGGTGACTAC
>JBJKPH010000015.1:0-3627 GCA_046706585.1 Bacteroidales bacterium
GATGTATGGTGAACGAATACTCAAAAGCATTCTCAAACCTGAGTGATTCAAGCTTCAGATAGTCTTCAAGGAACTGTACCTCATCGGATACTGAAATGTAGTTTTCAAGTGTTTTGCCAAGCACAGATCTGATAAGTCTGGAAAACCTGGTGAGATACCTGTTGGAGAGTACAATATCCTTTTCAATTATAAAACCCTGAAGAGTGTTAAGCGAATTGAAGATGAAGTGAGGATTAATTTGTATGCGTTTTATCTGCTGAATAAGGTTCGCTTCGCGTTGTTTTGCCCTCAGCCTGTAAATGAGGAACATGATTGACGCTCCCATTATTGCGATCAGTGATAATGAAAGAAGGATTATAAGTTGTCTGTTAAGACGCTTTATTTCCCTGCTCTGGCTTAGCAGTACCGAATCATTCAGAAAAAAGGGATCAGGGTGATTCATCATGAGCATCACAGAGTCCTGATAGACTGAATAGCTTTTGTAATAGTCAAGGCTTTTCTCAAGGTCTCCTCTTGTTTCGTACAGTCTTGAAATAAAATACATAGACCTGGCAGAATTCTCATAATCACTTTTCTTCAGGGCCAGATCGAGTGCACGGTTGTAGTAATCCAGGGCCGTTCTGTCTTCACCTTTCAGAAATGATAATGTTCCAAAATTTGTCAGTGCATGGCATATGCCGCTTGTCAGTGAATCTCTTTCAAATCCGGCAAGTGCTATACCTGTATATTCATCGGCAATAGTGAAATCTCCCAGGTTGATCAGGATTGTGCTCTTCAGAAGATACTGACCGGCCGGGGTTTCAGGAGAGCTGTTCGTTATCGCACTATCTACACTGGTCAGCGCATTTTCAAATTTCCGTGTATACAGGTAAGTTTCTGCAATATTCATGAAAACATCAGACTTCTCTTCCCTGTCACCGGCAAACAGGCTCAGCCCTTTTAAATAATACCGGTTGGCTGCACTGAAATCAGACCGGGTGAAATATATCCTGCCTAGTCCCAGGTATGCTTGCGATGCTAAACTGCCGGGAACGGTAGTATCAACCATTGCAAGTACTTTACGGTAGAGAGAATCTGCAAAATATACGAGATTATTCCTTTCATAGGCTGTTGCAAGCATCAGTCTCAGTTCTGTAGCCTTCGACAGGTCATTTGTCGATTCCGCCCTGTCGAGCTCTATCAGTAAATGATCGACCGAACCATATTGCTTATATGTTTCGTCAGGGTTACTGCCCTGACCAATCGAATCGGGAAGACTCAGAAATGTTGCAAGTACAACGATGACAGCTATTCTTTTGTAACAGATATTCATTTGAAACCAGTCCATATGTAAAAATAGTAAACTTGTAAGATTATCCGCAACCGTAGTTAAAAGGAGGATCGCCTGTAAAAAACCAGTATCAGCCGGTAATAAAAGCATTGTTTTAGGAAGCCTTTTTTCTGTTTAGTATTGTTAAATGAGTAGAGTGAGAAATGTTCTATGGATGCAACTGAAAAAGAAAAAATATTTCATGAAATAAGATCCAGGTTTGGTAATGCAATTAAAAGTACCTGTGCCGGATTTGTGAGGGATTATAACGACCGGAATGACCTTCAACAGGAGGTCTGGCTGAATATATGGAGCGGGCTTGACAGGTTAAGGAACAGGGATGTCCTTCCTACGTGGACCTACAGGGTTACAAGAAACACGGCTTTAAGCTATCTCAAAGAGAAGCGCAGGCTTCATCCTTTAAATGGTAATGAGTGTGAAATGGGCGATCAGCACCCCTGTCAGGATAATATGGAATACGAGATCGCTTATCAGGAAGTATTCGGGCTGTTTCATGAAGCTGTCATGAGGCTTGATATGAATGACCGGATCATTATCGACAGTTACCTTAATCAGGATCCTTACTGCAGGATAGCATCCCTGACAGGTTATTCGGAAGTTAATGTAAGAGTCCGGCTGCACAGATCAAAGGGCAGGATCAGGAACATAATGGAACACCATCCCGGGTATAACAGTTATGCCCTTGAGATGGTTGTATAGGATGTTTTAAGGATCCTTTTCCTTCTTTACCGGGTCTGCCGTAATTCTCATTATTATCTTAGCAACAGCATTTCGAGTCAGAGCAGCCGGCGGAAGGATCAGTTTTCCTTATTGCCGAATTAATTACCGCATTGGCACAACCCACACCCGAATTCACAGATATTGCCTGAACGGGACAGTTAATTGCACACGCACCACACTCCATGCAATAATCCTTTCTGATTATATGTGCTTTCTTTCCCGATAACTCAAATACTTCATGCGGGCATACAATAACGCACATTCCGCATCCGTTACAGGTTTCGCTGTTTAAATCAAGTGTTACCACCTCGTGCAGATATACCAGATCTTTCATAATCAATAACTAAATAAATTTCCCTGTAACCTGTAAAACAAGACCAACAAGTGCAAATGCAATCTGGACCGGAATAAAAACCTTCATCTCTTTTTTTACTCCCGATAAAGATGTATAAGTCGACGACCCGGTAAAATTCATTGCTAAAAAGGATGAGATCGCTGAAATAATGAAGAACCATGAAATTCTCTCCACAAGATTATCATTTGCAGCAATGAAGAGCATGTAAACCAGGAACCCTATTATTCCTGACATAAGTCCTTTCAGTGAGAAATGTCTTCCGGGAAGCCAGGGGAGGAGCAAAGGTGTTAATACCAATCCTCCGCAGTATCCGAGCAGTATTTTACCGATCACCGGACCGGCCTGCACCGGCAGATCCTTATATGACAATCCACCGCGATGAAGCCCTGTTAATGCTAATAATAAAACTATTGCCCCCAGAAGGAAGAATTTTCCATATAAAAAATCATTAGGGATCAGTTTGATCCTGTCGGTAATTCCGAACTTCACTTTTCTCATCTCCCTGTCGGCCCTGTATTTGTTTTCAATAAATCTTCTTATATCAGAAGCTCTTACAGGTCCGTAACGGACATTAAAACCCGATTGTTCCTTTACAATATGTGCTGCTATTCCGGTAGCTCCCAGTTGAGGAACTATAAGCCTCCGGTGATCCACAACTTTATCCAGTGAAAACATTTTTATTTTATCAACAAGTTCCTTTGTTCCGAAAGTTCCCTTTCCGGCAGCGCACCATACGTTAACTCCTTTTGTGTCAAGAACCAGTATCCATCCGTCCATGCCTGACAAATTCTTCCTGAGAGTATCAAAGGTGAGCTTGTAGTTGGCTGTAACAAACAGATCGGACCCAGGCCCGGGTGACCCTACTGCATACAGTCCCGGATCGACCCTGTACTTGCTGCGGTTTATGCCGCACCTGACCATCACAGATCCCATGATATCTGACAGGCCGGGTTTTGTTGATATTCCGGGAATGGATTGATCTCCTGCTTTGATATATCTCGTTATAAAGGAATTTTTCATTAATCCGGTGTTACAGAAGGAATGTACAATATTAGTATTATAGTATGGAATAGTCAACTTTTTTAAATGGAGATATCCTTTCACCCCGTGAGTCTGAGGTAAAGGCCGGGATTACAAATCACTCCCTAACGCGTCTGGGATGTTGTCGCAGATCTCCTTGCCCCCGTTGTCACAGATCTCCTTGCCCCCGTTGTCGCAGATC
>JBJKPH010000016.1:0-2503 GCA_046706585.1 Bacteroidales bacterium
TTTTTGTATATTTGAAGAAGGTAATTTCATTAATATATTTTATTGATAATAAAATAAATATATACATATGTCAAATCCTGTTATCTGGGCACTGGAAAAAATTAAAAGCCTGAATGAATTGATATGGAGGACTCCTATGTCTGAGATATCAAAGGGTAAGGTTTTTTTATTCAGACAATTAAGGATATTGGTTCTTGCAGCAAAAGGTTTTGCCAATGACAAAGTCCAGTTGCGAGCTTCGGCTCTTACTTTTTATTCACTTCTTTCAGTGGTGCCGCTTGCAGCTATTGCATTTGCAATAGCCAAGGGCTTTGGTCTTGACCAAAATCTTGTACAGTTGATCTACAGTAAGTTCCAGACTCATCAGGAAGTGCTTAAATGGCTGTTGACGAATGCACAAAATGCTATAGAAGAAACAAGAGGAGGCTATATGGCCGGTGTCGGTGTGATTATACTTTTCTGGTCGGCCATGTCGTTACTTAATCGTATAGAGAGTTCATTCAATCATATCTGGCAGATCCGCTCGGCCAGACCCTGGTACAGGAAGTTTACGGATTACCTTACAATAATGTTGATAGCACCCGTGATTCTGATCCTTTCAGGAAGTATAACCGTTTTTGTAAGTACAACTTTAACCGAGTATATTAGTAAAGCACCTATTCTTGATGTGCTGAAACCACTGATAAGTTTTCTTATTAAGTTCACGCCTTACCTTTTAAGTTGGATAACTCTGACAGTACTTTTTATTATAATGCCTAATGCCAGGGTAAAATTTATTCCTGCACTTATTTCGGGCATAATTGCCGGCAGTATTTTGCAGGTGATTCAGTGGTTTTATATTGATCTGCAATTTGGTATTACAAAGCTAAGCGCCATTTATGGGAGTTTTGCAGCCATTCCTTTGTTTATACTCTGGCTGCAGAGCAGCTGGCTTGTGGTTCTGCTCGGTGCAGAACTATCATTTGCAAATCAGAATATTTCCCGGTATGAATTTGAGTCGGAGGCTCTTTCTGTTAGTAATTATCAGAAGAGATTGCTTATTATCATGATCTTACATCTGGTTGTTCATAATTTTGCTGAAGGAGAGAAGCCTATCGGATCTGAAAAAATAAGCAGCATTTTAAAAATACCCGTACGACTTGTCAGGGAAATACTTCAGGACCTCAATGATGCCAATCTCCTCACTGCTGTACAGGAAAAAGAGCAAAAACAACGTTTATATCAGCCTGCTCTCGATATTAACAAGATCACAATAAGTTTCGTTTTCGACAGGCTTGATAAAAAAGGGAATGAACATGTGCTTGCAGGTAAAACACAGGATTATGAAAAAGTTGCGGCTCTTCTTGACAAATTTGACAACCTGATTGCAAAATCAGATTCAAATTTTCTGATTAAAGATCTTTAAGTTCTAAAAGGATTTCCTCCCTTTTATGTTTAGATAGCTTGTGATAATTCTCCACAAAGCTTATAAAATCTGTGAATGTTGCCCATTTATGAAAGAAATAATGGGGCAGGGGGACAATTATATGTCTTGTCTGCGGGACGGTACTCCAGTATGATTCCAGGTTTTCGGAAGGAAAAACCCTGTCAACCTCACTCGATACTGCAAAATCCCATTTGAAACCGGGTTCTCCCTGTTCCATGATTCTGTTATATAACCAGCGTAGTTCATCATGCAACGATTTAAGGGTACGTTGGGGAATGCGATCCTGGTTTCTCAGATAGTTTGTCTTGTCGCCAAACATTCTGAAATAGAATTTCTCAATATTCTCTTCGGTAATATTGTTAAGCGTGCCTTCAAAAATTTTTAATGGTATTCCAAATTGATTGTCTGCCGGTATAGGTGTGCCATTGACAGCTATAGTAACGTCAGGTTTTATTCCTGTTTTTGGAAGAAGATATTCTGCCGCCCATACACCGAGAGACCACCCTATCAAAATTATCTTATCATAAACCTTCATTTCAGGAAGAAGAAGGGGGTCATCTGCAGAGTAGTTATAGAAAAGAATAAAATCAAATTCATCGTTACATAGTGGTAAAAACACATTCTCATCAGTACCCCATGCTCCGAAAAATACTACAAGCTGATTATTTTTTTCTCTTCTTCTAATGTAGGTCTTCATCTTTCACTTTTGAGCTGTTATCTGTCTGTTATGAATCCTTAAAGTTTATTTGTTTTCGAAGGCTCATCGTCAAAATATTTCGCATAAGAAACAGACCAGATTATTTACCGGAACTTTAAGTTATTCCCCTTTTAGGCCGTGTTCAAAGATAGAGTAATTTTTAATACCATAACAGTAAAGATGCCATAATGATGTTTCATGAAAAATACTGGGGAATAAAAAAAATAAGAGGAGAAAGGGTCTTGGTGAAAATCAGGAGCGGGTTTTATTAATGAGATAATTCCCGTGTCTACTGTCTGATAAAAGGATGGAACCATAGTAAGCTGGCGCTTTACCTCAGGCTCCTGATGTGAAAGTCAATGTCTGCAATACAATCCTGT
>JBJKPH010000017.1:0-4390 GCA_046706585.1 Bacteroidales bacterium
GTTATTAATACTGTCAGTTATACCCTGATAATAACTCCCGGCCATTGAAAGTTTTATTTCTGGAGTAGTTTCATGTATCAGCGAGCATATCAGTTCTGTCTCGTCCCTGTCTGTTCCGTCAAAAGCAAGATAGGTTTTATCAAGCCAGCCATTCTCGGCCAGGTGGTTGCGGAAATCCCACAGGAAAGACTGCAGAAGCTCTTTATACGCTGTTGTCCCCAGTTCAGGCACTGCCGATATATACATAGCTGAGTCCTGGTCGAACCAGGTAAACCTGTTCCCGGAAGGTACCAATGAGTAACAGTTTATTCGGTCTGTTATACCGCAATCCATGGCCAGGTTTATCCACTGATCAAAATCTGAATAATCGTACTCCCATGTGCCATCCGAATTCCTGAGCCATGTTATCATCGATCTGTATGGATCGTAGGTTTGTCCTCCCCACGGCTTATCAACAATAGTAGTGGTAATACATTTCTGGCCGGCAGAGGCGAGCAGTTCAAGAAGTGGCTTCAAAAGGTCGAAGTGTTCCTGCGACCAAACTTCAACCCCGTTATACCTTGCAACTGCATATGGATTTTGCCTCAGGTCGAGGTGGAATTTCCATTCTTTTGCATCAGGTAAAAGAAGATCAAATACTTCCACGTTCAGAGGAAGGTACAACGTATCGCTTTCGGTTTCAACTATTATATTTCCGGTGTATTTTCCAGGGATGGCGTCAGGCGGAATAAGCAGGCTTATCCAGAACGGTCTTGTTTCATCCTTACCTAAAATGGTATCATATCCGGGGTCCGGAAAATCGGGTGCGAGATGTGATGGAATAGTGTCATAATTACGTTCACCGCAACCATTAAGGTATTCGTCGGCAAGAACATATCTGATACGACTTACGGTAAAGTTCCCTGTTCCGATCGAGCCGCTGCTGTTAACCAGATCTCCTGCCCTGACCCTTATCCTGCCTGAATTTCCTTTTGCCCATGCAAGAATACAGGTGCTTACCCTTTCGCCTTTCCATCCCCACAGGTTTGCAGTGTCAGAGAGACCTTCGCCGGGTGGAGTGCTGCGTGAGTATGCAATATCTGTCGAACCAAACGATACAAATATCCCATCCGGTATGTTCCATGCTGAAGTTCCCGGCTTATCTGGATCGGATGGTTCAACGCCCTTCGTTTTACGATTTTCATTGTTGCATGCGTAAAAAACGGATAATACCAATAGTGTCAGTATTACTGCCCGTGACGATTTCCCTTTTGCCGTCATATATGTTTCAAATATGAATATTTATTTACAAAGATCGGAAATTATCCGGCGCATTACCCCGTTTTTTTCTTCCATACATCTTACAAGTCTTAACTGGGCCCTTGCCCTTTGCATGAGTATTTATTCAGTTCTTAATTTATCGAACGACTTAAAAAGGAAATAGATTCCTGCAAGTGCTATAACCCCAAGAATTATACCTGTTAATGGTTTAGCATAAACAAAACTGCCGATAGAGAAGAGTGAGCTGTATATAACAATTATGCCGATAAATACGCAGAGTATCTGAAGAGGCATTTCCCATTTTTTGCCATAGTACTTCTCGTCGATCATATCCCCGTCTGCCCTGGCTTTTTCTATCACTTTTCTCCATCCCGGTCCGCCTGGCCTTGTTGCCCTGTAAAACTTCCTCAGGGTTTCAGGCTTCTCGGGGCTGGTCAGAAATGTTGTTAATAGCCATGCAATAGTTGTTGTAAAAACGGAGATCAGTAATTTTGAGGTGAATCCGTCAAGACCGGCGAAGGCGATCTTTTCATCCGGGATAAATAGCACCAGTACTACTGCAAGTATCGTTGCCACTATCATAGCTACTATCTCGGTCCAGGCGTTTATCCTCCACCAGAACCATCTGAGCAGGTATATTGCACCTGTTCCCGCACCCGACAGCAACAGTATATTAAATGCCTGGGTGGCATTATTCAGCAGTGTAAGTGCCAGACCTCCGGCAATAAGCATAAGTGTAACCGTTGTAATTCTGCCCATCAGAACAAGTTCCTTTTCAGGGGCTTCAGGTCTGACAAACCTCCTGTAGAAATCATTTACAACATAGGATGATCCCCAGTTAAGGTGAGTACCTATGGTTGACATATATGCGGCGATCAGTGATGCAGTAACAAGTCCCAGCCATCCTGTACCAAGCTTAGCCAGCATTGCCGGATATGCAATATCGTCCTTTAAATAATTTTCGGCAATTGCGGGAAACTTGTCCCTTATGGAGTTCAGGTCCGGATAAATCATCAGGGAGGCAAGGGCTACAATAATCCAGGGCCATGGTCTGAGGGCATAGTGCGCAAAATTGAACAACATTGTTGCCCCGATTGCGTTCTTTTCATTTTTTGCCGAAAGCATTCTTTGTGCTATGTAACCCCCGCCACCTGGCTCAGCGCCCGGGTACCACACCGACCACCACTGGACAGCTATTGGTATAAGGAGAAGAGGGATCCAGACCGACCGGTCAGAAAAGTCGGGGAGAACCTTTAATTTATCCTGAAGGTCCGGATTGGAGAGGAGATTCCTGATACCTCCGATCTCGGGTTGACGTACAGCGATCACAGCTGCAAGCACCGCACCGAACATAGCAATACTGTACTGGAAGAAATCAGCCCAGATTACACCTTTTAGTCCTCCCAGAGTGGCATATATCATTACAACTACTGAACCACCAACAACGGCCAGCCATGGAGGGATCCCGAGCATGATGCCACCAATTTTAATGGCTGCAAGGGTAACAGTGCCCATAATGAGCGAATTAAAGAATACACCCAGGTATAGCGACCTGAATCCGCGAAGGAATGATGCAGCTTTCCCACTATACCTGAGTTCATAATATTCGAGGTCGGTCATTACGTTCGACCTCCGCCATAGCTTGGCATATATGAATACTGTAACCATTCCGGTAATCAGAAATGCCCACCATGTCCAGTTCCTGGCGACACCTGATTCCCTTACCATTCCTGTTACCAGGTTAGGTGTATCGGCTGAAAAAGTGCACGCAACCATCGATATGCCCAGGAGCCACCAGGGCATTCCCCGTCCGCCAAGAAAGAATTGTGTCGTGTCTTTGCCTGCTGTTTTAGATGCTGTCCATCCTATAGTAAGGACTATAATAAAAAATATGGCTACAATTAACCAGTCTGCTGTCTGTAACAATCTGTACTTATTTAGAATTAATACCCGTTTTCGAATAATATGATCAAATCTAAAAAATTATTTCATCACTCCAAGGGGATCGGAACATCCTGTTTTATAACCTGAGGGATAGCAGTACGATATATTTATTCTATATTTAACATTCAGCTTGTGGAGGGAGATGACAAAAGTTAGGGAAAATGAACAGGCATATCATGAAGCCTAAGCTGATAATTAAACTTAAATTAACGATTATGTGTTTTTGAATGAATAAATTTACATCTGAAAAAAATACAATATGTCAAAGAAAGAGATTATAGAAAAGATACGGCAGAAGAAAGGCTTTATCTCAGATATGGACGGGGTGATATATCATGGAAACAAATTACTTCCCGGAGTACCTGAGTTTGTCAACTGGTTAAAAAAAGAGAAGAAGAGGTTTCTCTTCCTTACAAATTCGAGCGAAAGAACACCTCGTGAGCTTAAGGAAAAGTTAATGAGGCTTGGCATTGATGTTGAGAAGGATGTATTTTATACCAGTGCACTAGCCACAGCCCAGTTCCTTGCAAGTCAGAAGCCGCGCGGGACAGCATTTATTATTGGTGAAGCAGGACTTATAAATGCAATGTATAACGTTGGTTATACAATGAACAGTATTGATCCCGATTATGTGGTTGTTGGAGAGACAAGCGGATACTCGTTTGATAAGATCGGGCAGGCGATCAACCTTGTCCTGAAAGGAGCAAAGCTGATAGGCACAAACCCCGACCTTACAGGACCTGTGGAAGGAGGAATTGTACCGGCTACAAAAGCATTGATCTCACCTATCGAACTGGCAACAGGAAAAACGGCATATTTCGTTGGTAAGCCTAATCCCCTGATGATGAGAATTGCTCTCAGGAGACTGGGCTGTTCAAGGGAAGACTCTCTGATTATCGGTGACAGAATGGATACGGATATAATAGCAGGTATTGAATCAGAGATTGACACTGTACTGGTATTGAGTGGCATATCAACAAGAAGTACCGTAAGTCAGTTTCCTTACCGGCCTCACTATATTCTCCAGGGTGTGAATGAGATAGTCTTGTAGAGATGTGAGATATGAGACGCGAGTAATTCCAACATTCCAGTATTCCAATTATTAACCATACTACATATCACATATCACATAGACCATAGACCATATCACATAGACCATAGACCATATCACATAGACCATATCACA
>JBJKPH010000018.1:0-3216 GCA_046706585.1 Bacteroidales bacterium
AATTAAAAAAGGAAAATGCTCTTAAAGCCTACAATGATTTTAAACGTGCTTTTGAACTCAATCCCAACAATCCTGAAACAATTTTATGGCTTTTTTACATTTTGACTTTTCATCTTGGAAGATATTCACTTGCAATGCCTTTGATAAAAAAAGTATTCCAAATAGATCCGCTAAATCCTATTAATAATTCATTTGAAGCTTATTTTTATTTGATGCAGGGTCAGTTTGATAAAGTATTAGAGAGTTGTAAAAAATGGCATGAAATGGAACCTGACAATATTGCAGCGGCCTGGTACTATGCTATGTTTTTAGGCTGGAACAACGATTATCACACTTCCTACTATTTTATAGACTCTGTTTATCAAAAAAACCCTGAAAATTTCTTTGCCAAATTTCTTTTGATATTTAAAAATTGCCTTCAGAAGAATAAAAAAGAAGCTCTAAAATTGATTACCAAGGAAATCACACAGGTATGCTGGAAGGATTTCGGCTTACCTTGGGTTATGGCTGATTGTTATGCAATGATAGAAGAAAACTATGAATCCATTAAGTGGCTTGAAAGGGCTGTTGATTGGGGCTTAATTAATTATCCCCTTCTTTCTAAAATTGATCCATTTCTTGAAAACATTCGCGGTGATGATCGTTTCAGGAGGTTGATGGAACGGGTAAAATACGAATGGGAGAGTTTTGAAGTGTAAAGATCATTACCTACTGTCAATAGCCGCGATAACCTTTGATTACTACAAGTATTTCGTTGTCATCGATTTTAAACTTAAAATAATGAAAAACAAAAACTTGAACTACCTTATTTTATTGCTCTTAGTTCTGCTGCTTTCCTCTAGGGCTGGTCTGCTTTCACAGAATGCTGGCACAAATAATGAAGTTCTCAAAATATCAAGTGAGATTTTTGTTATTAATAGTACCGGCTGTAATATTGCGGTCATAGTTGGTCAGGAAGGACTCCTTGTTATTGACTCAGGAGATGAACGATCTGCACTGAAAACAGATTCCCTTATTTCTACAATTTCCGGTTTGCCTATAAAGTATATCCTGAACACACACCTCCATTTTGACCATTTGGGAGGCAACAAGATACTATCAGAAAAAGGAGCAACCATCATAGCACAAAATAATACAAGGGAAAGCATGTTAAAGGAATGGGATGTGCCGGAGATTGCGGGAATGAAATTCCCGGTAATTCCACCATATCCGAAAGAATATTTGCCAAAAATTTGTTTTCAGGATTCACTCAGTATTTATTTCGACAGCAATGTTATCAAATCTATTTCTTTACCCGGTGGTCACAGCTCTAGTGATGTAATCTATTATTTTCCGGAAGCCAATATTATACATACGGGAGATTTGTATTTATCAAACGGATTCCCAATAATAGATCTTGCACCAGGGTCAATCGATGCCTACATAAATGCAGTTGATAATATTATTCACATTTGTGATGATAATACTGTTATAATACCAGGACATGGACCTCTCTCAAATCTTCACAATCTGAAAGAGTACCGGTCTATGCTTATGGAATCAAGGAACAGAATTGAAAAGTTGATCAGAGATGGAAAGACATTGGATGAGGTAATCGCTGAAAATCCTACCCGCGATTTGTATAAAGGAGGTAAATCAACGATCCCGGACAAGCTGTTTGTAGCAACAGTCTACATATGCTTATCCCAAAAGTGAATGATGCCCTTTTTTTAACTATAACTGTATTAAGCTTATGACCGCCTATTCCGGAGTCCATGTCATATCCCTGTCGACCGGATAACTCGGCCTGTGCACCCTTGAATACGGCAGGGAAGCAATATCGAGATTGCAAAATCCGCTTGTGAGGGCCATGAGATGAACCGGGGCCATGTCGCGAAGCTCCGGGAAGAGGTAGCCAAGCTTTACAACTACAACCTTAAAATCAATCGGATCGAGCTCAGCTTCCATGAAATCCCTTTTCTCAGTGAATGATCTGCGTGTCTTCAGAATAACTGTTTTTACCCCGCCTGTTTCCACTACAGCCACCCCCCTGTCAGTTTTCATAATCGAATCGGGCGACAGGAATAGAACCCTGGCATTTAATTCTAATGGTTTGCAATAGGTCGAATCCACCTTTCCTCCAAGCTTAATCCTGGTGCTTTTACCCACACCTGTCCTGATACAACTATTCAGTGCGTCACTGTCTACAATCCCTGCTACCAGGGCGTTTTTAAAGCCATGACTGAGCAATGCTGCCAGTACCTGTGTATTATCTCCGGGCGCCCCGGCAGTCGTATTGTCGCCTGAATCTGAAATGAATACTGTTTTATTGCCGCTCTCCGAAGCTTTTTCAATCATTTCGTCTATGGGCCCTGATGGTACATCGAGTATCATCCTGTCCCTTTCATTCCATATCTTCTGTGCCAGGTCCACGGCATAAGCCTTTGCCTGTGGTGAGAATCTCTTATCACTCGCAACAACGAAAACCCTCATTGCCGACCTCTGAAGATCGGCCCAGCAATAACCTGCAAATATAGAAGCATCTATCATTCCTTCTGCTTTTGAAATATCCGTAAGCTCTGAATATATATCCTTTAAAGGCGCTACCTCCGTTATGCTTTTTTCACCCGGGACAAGGATCGGGATGGTAACACCTTCTATTACCGGCTTGAGATGGTTCTTCAGAGCATCACACAACAGGGTCACTGCCCGAAGTTTTGTTTCGGCTGCATCCCTGTGCGGAGCTGTCCGGTAGGCAGTCAGAATATCTATATGACTGACAAATTCATCAGACAGATTCCCGTGAAGGTCGAAGCTACCGCTAATCAGTACGTCAGGCCCGACAATTTCCCTGATCTCCTTTATCAGCGATGCCTGTGCATCCTCATAACCTTCAACATGAAGTGCACCGTGCATGTCCATGTATACACCGTCCACCCTTCCGGCTTTCTTAACTCCGTCAATTATCTCTTTTCTGAAATGTTCGTATGCAGATTTTTCAACAACTCCTCCCGGCCATCCTCCGGCATGTAAGACAGGAATTATTTCAATCCCTTCATCCTTAAGATAATCAGCCCATAACTGCCCAGCCAGGGCTTCATCACCCCGGGCTACAAAAAATTCAGGTTCTGCAGTGTGTGTTGTGGCAAAAGTGTTTGATTCATGGCTTATGCCAAGGGTTACTACTCTAAGTTGATGACCGGTATTGCCACAGGCCAGAAGTGCCTGTAAAGCCAG
>JBJKPH010000019.1:0-9443 GCA_046706585.1 Bacteroidales bacterium
TCCATGTATTTATTGAACCATACTATTCCCCCCTGAGGATCGAGCAACATAATAATAGCACGGGTTGTATTTACTATCGCCTCAGCAAAATTTCTTTCATTCCTGATCTTCTTCTCTATACTTTTCATTTCGGTAATGTCAATTATTAAACCTTCAAGAATCCCGGTTTCCGGATAAACGACCAATGAGGTAAGACATCTTAAGATATCCTTCTGTTTGGTATATAGACTGAATTCATAATTTGTCACCCTTCCATCCGCTTTAAGCATCTCTACCATTATTTCCCGTTCTTTTTTATCTACCCAGAAGTCTATCGACGGCTTACCTTTTACCTCTTCTAATGTATAGTTGAGGATACTCAGATATTTTTCATTGAATTCCAGTACTTCAGAGCCATCAAGGCGGGTACGGAACATACCTATCTCGGAATTATTAAAGAGATTCCTGTACTTTTCTTCACTTTCCTTTAAAGACAGTTCAAGTAATTTCCTTTCGCTTATATCTCTTACTACCGACAGTACCATTTCTTTCCCAAACAGATCAAAAAGTTGTACGTGCACTTCAACAGGAACTTTCCCCCCGTCTTTCCTGATATGATTGGTCTCGAACAGCGTACTCCCTTTCTTAAACAGATCTTCCAGTATCTTTGGAATATTATTTCTTTGCCCTGGTTCATCTATCGCACCAACATCCATATTTTTAAACTCGTCAATGCTATAGCCAAGCATCCTGCATGCCGCACTATTTACAATAAAAAATTTACCGGGTTTATTCTCATGTACTTCATGTACATAAACAGCATCAGTAACTGAATTAAAAAGAATTTCGAACTGTATTTCAGTATGTTGAAGGTTTTCAAGCGCAGCTTTCTTCTCAGAAATATCACGGATTATCATTGATGATCTTTCTTCACCATCTGAAGTTCTGAAAACAGAAGTACTAATCTCTATCGGGAAGTGAGTGCCGTCACTTTTTATGCCAGTAAGTTCCCCTCTGAACTTACCTGTCTTCTTCCTTGTTATTCCAGCATCTATGACCCTTTTGTCGGTTGTATCAATAATTCCTTCTCTCCCCAGCCGGCAAATCTCTTCTTCAGAATATCCGAACATATTACATGTAGCTTTATTCGCTGCAATTATTCTTCCGTCAGGAATTGTCAGTAGTATCCCGTCAATACTGTTATCGTAGAAATCTCTTAGTCTGAGTTCACTTTCAGCAAGTGTTTTTTTTATCTCTTTTTGCTCAGTAACGTCTGTAAAGACTGTTAGAAACCTGTAATTAATAAAAGGTGATGTTGAAATTGAAAAGCACTTCTTATTTAAAAAACTTGTCATTTCTGTAATAACAGCCTGCTCTCTTTTTCTGTGTTCTTTCCAGAATGCAGTAATAAACTCCTTCGACATTCCGTATAGTTCTGTAGCCAGTCCTCCTATAACAGGTTTTTCTGAAAAATCGGCAATCTTATAAAATGCCTTATTAACTTTTAAGATACGGTAGTCAACCATATCGCCACTTTCGTCGAATATCATTTCATTCAATGCCACACCCTCTGTCATGGTATCAAATATCTCACTCAAAAGATCAAAATCAGATGTCGATGGTTCCTTTTGATTCTTCATGATATTCAGGTTTTAGGTTAAAATTTGCAGACTGATGGTAAATTGCCATCATACTTACTAAATTTAGTAAAAAAAAACAAGAAAGCAGATGTTCTTAGATATAACCGTCCGTTTTAACATATTTTATGTTCTCACTGACCAGGGTGCCAGCAGGGCAGATCTTAATCAGGACTAAGTGTGAATTCAAAAGTCGATCCTTTCCCTTCTTCCGATTCAACCGAGATCGTTCCGTTATGTCTTTCAACGAATTCTTTGATCAGAATAAGCCCCAATCCTGAGCTTGCCTCCCCCCCGGTACCTTTTCTGCTTGTAGCCTCATTTATTAAGAATAGTTTGTCCTTTATTTTATCAGGCATCCCTATCCCGTCATCTTTCACTCGTATCTTCAATGGTTTCCCCTGTTCTGTTCTTGCGGAAATAACTATATGACCACCAGGGTTTGTGAATTTTATTGCATTCGAGACAAGATTTCTTAGTATTGTTTCAAACATATGCTTATCAGCATATGCAGTGATCTGTTCAGGTATATGAATTTCAATACTTATCTCTTTTTGCATTGCCATATCGTTTATCGCACTCAGGCTTTCGCTGATCATCCCTGCCAGATTGAACTCAGCAGGTGAAAAATCCATTACTCCCCTCTGAAGTCTTGACCACTCCAGAAGGTTTTCAAGGAGTTTATATACGTTGGAGGCATCATCTTTCATTGCAGTTGCAATTTCGATCAACTCCTCCGCCGACATATCTTTAATATCATCGATAAGTATCTGGGTGGCTGTCACGAATGAACTCAGGGGGGCCCTCAGATCATGGGCAATTATTGAGAAGAACCTGTCCTTTTCGCTATTGATCGTCTGAAGTAATTCATTCTTATTCCTGATATCCTCTTCAGATTTTTTGCGCTCAATTGCCATTGCGATCTGGCCGCTTACTGAAGAGAGGAATCTTACATCATTAGGACTGTAGATATTCTCCTTTTCATAATGTTGAAGGACTATAACGCCAATCGTTCCCCCGGGTGTTTTCAGAGGAACGCCAACCCATGAGGGAGACGGTGAACCAATAAGCTCAACCTTACCCTCCTTTTTCAGATCTTCGAATATTTCCGGTTTCAGTAAAAGGGGGGCTCCACTATTGAAAACAAAGCTTGTGCAGCTCTTCCCGAAGGTACTGGGTGACGGAGGCGGATCATACTTATCACGGAAGTAGGGGAAGCTGAACAATCCGCTTTCGCTGTCGTAAAGTGCTACGAATATATTCTCGGCATAAACTAGTTTACCAAGCGATACGTGTATTTTTTTCAGCAGTTCATCAAGATCCCTTGAAGTTACAGCGCTCTCAATAATCGAATGAAGCACGGAGGCTTCCAGTTCATTCCTTTTTAACCGGGATATGTCCCTGCCAATCCCGACAAGCCCCGTTACCTCTCCATTCTGATCTTTTATCGGGACTTTGGTAATCAGGTTCCATTTAACAGATCCGTCTGTATTGACTACCTGCTCTTCCTTGTTTACCAGCGATATACCGGTTTTGAGCACTTCCTTCTCATCAGATATATATAAACCGCTTATGTTCTCCGAAAACAGATCAAGATATGTTTTACCGATCAGCTCTTCCTGGCTCGTTTTACCGATCAGCTTAACCATCGAATCATTGCAGAGAATGAACCTGCAATCCCTGTCCTTGAAATAAATTACGTCAGGAATATTATCGATCAGCACCCTGAGCAGGTTCCGTTCTTCCTGTATCTTTGCCTCCGCCTCAATCCTCTTTGAAATATCAATGAATGAAATAACAGCACCCAGTATTTCCCCGTTCATGATTATAGGAGTACTGAGATATTCGGCCGGAAAACCCGATCCGTCCTTTCTCCAGAAATAACTCTCACAATGCACTGATTCTCCAGAATTCAGCGTTGAATATATCGGGCACTCCTTTTCCGGGAAATCTGATCCGTCAGGATGTTTCGAATGCCACAGCCTGTGGCTGTGTTTACCCTTCAGCTCTTCAATGGTATATCCAAGCAGGCTCAACGCTTTGGGATTGGCAAAAGTGTGATCCCCTTTTTTATCAATGCCCAATATCCCTTCACCCGCATTCTCAAGCAACTGGAGGGCTAATTCACCGGTAAGGAAGTCCTTCATTTTCTTATGCTGCTAACCGTTGTCAGCAGGTATCGAACAGTACCTGCAACAATCTCTGAAAGGTAAATGAAATTATCGATATATCCCTGCTTTCTCTATAATTCAGTCGTTCACAATATAGTAATGTTCAGATAAATTGCATGTAGGATGCATCAGAAATTAATGTAGGCAAAAATTGAAAACAATGTAAGAAAATCCCTACTGCCGGGTAATCATTCTCCTACAATACTTACCACTCCTGATCTGTCGGAACACCCGGCAAGCAGTTCGGAAATTGATTTGCCGAGTACAGGATGCATCAGTGACGGAGCAATTTCCGCCAGGGGCCTCAGCACAAACATCCTTTCATGCAGCCTGGGGTGCGGCACTATAAGACCCGGCTCATTAATAATCTGACTGTCATACAATAGAATATCCATATCGATGATCCTTGCCTCGTACCCGGCACCGCTCCTTACCCTTCCCATTGCCGATTCTATACCAAGGAGTTTTTCCAGCAGTTCCCGGCATTCCAGTTGTGTCTCAATTGAAATAACCATATTCATGAACATGCTCTGATCATCGAATCCCCATGGCTCGGTCTCATAAATACCTGATGATGATATCAGCCTGACTGTATCACTTTCAAGTGCTTCGATGGCACCAATCAGGTTTGCCTTCCTGTCTCCCATATTACTGCCACGACCGAGATATGTAACAGCCATAATAATTTATTCGTAACTACTTTATGTAAATATAATTATAACCGTTGAACCAACGTCATGTCTGTTTGTTTTTATATATTTACAGCCTGTTAACCAGCCTGCCTGGATTACCTTTTTCAATATTAATAATCAGAATCTGTTTGTCATGAAAAGTTTTTTGAAATATACCCTCGCCACAATTACAGGACTGATCCTTGCCAGCGTACTCTTTTTCTTCATTATGTTAGGAAGTCTCAGCATAATGATGTCATCGGCAAACAAGCCTGTCACGATCGAAAAAAACTCTGTTCTGGTCCTTAATACAGGTATTACGATCCCAGAAAGGGGACTGGATGATCCCCTGGCAACATTCGATTATGCCGATTTTACATTTAAGCCAACACCGGGAGTTAACGATATAGTTAAAAACCTTGAGAAAGCTGCCGGGGATGACAATATCAAGGGCCTTCTTATTGAAAACGGACCAATGGTCAACGGATGGGGCAAAGCCGAAGAGATAAGGATGGCCATTGAGAGATTTAAGGAGTCGGGAAAATTTGTTATTGCATACACCGATTATATACTAACACAGGAAGCATATTATATATCGACAGCTGCCGATTCAATATTCATGAATCCCTCGTCTCTTATGGAATTCAAGGGGATAAGCAGTGAAGTTATGTTCTACAAGGATGCACTTGATAAATTGGGGGTTAATGTTGAGGTTATCAGGCACGGAAAGTTCAAAGGAGCAGTAGAGCCTTTCATGGGTAACAGCCTTAGCAAAGAGAACCGCTCACAGATAAACAGGTTCATAAATAATATCTGGGGACATGCCCTGGAGGGAATTTCCGTATCGAGAGGGATAAGCATACAGGATCTTAACGAAATTGCTGACAGGCTTGATGCTACTGAAATAGAAAAAGCCCTTGATTATAAGATGATCGACGGGCTTATCTACAGGGATCAGTTACAGGAGATCCTTAAGGAAAAGACCGGAGATGAGGGAGATGATGATCCTTCGCTTGTAAGCATGTATAAATATACCAAGGTGCCTTCGCCTGGAGTAACTGACACTGATGGTAAGATTGCCGTTGTATATGCGGAGGGAACAATAGTAATGGGAAAAGGCAACGATTCAAATATTGGAGCGAACTATTATGCTTCAGTAATAAGCGATATAAGAAAAAGCGGTGATTACAAAGCGATCGTCTTCAGAATAAACTCTCCCGGGGGTAATGCCATGGCCTCCGACCTGCTTTGGAGGGAGGTAAGCCTTACTGCTGAACAGATCCCGGTAGTTGTTTCAATGAGCAACTATGCTGCTTCAGGAGGTTATTATATCGCAGCACCTGCAACAAAAATTGTTTCACTTCCTACAACACTCACAGGCTCAATAGGTGTATTCGGGATGTTTCCGCAGGCCCAGACATTCCTGAACAAAAAACTGGGTATCTCAACAGAAGTGGTCAGTACCAACAAGTACTCCGATTCACCATCATTTGTAAGAGAAATGGATCCCTACGAGGTAACAGTAATGCAAAGGAACGTCGATAAAACATATGATGAGTTCGTTACAAGGGTTTCCGACGGGAGAGGGATTCCCAAAACAGAGGTGGATAACATGGGCGGAGGTCACGTCTATACAGGGAATGATGCACTGGATAACGGACTGGTTGACAGGATCGGTGGAATTATGGATGCAATTGATGAAGCTGCCTCACTGGCTTCGGTCGAAAATTATTCCATAGCTGAATTCCCCGAAATTGAAGATACTTATACAAGATTAATGAAAACCCTGGGGGGAGAAATGAAACTAAGGATACTTTCCCGTGAACTGGGAGTGTCGGCAGAATACTATAACGATCTAAAAGAAATTACCGGTATGCAGGGTGTACAGGCCAGGCTGCCATGGTTTATCAGATTTAAATAGGTGACCGGTTTCTTAAAAATATTACTCTTTCCCCTGTCACTGATATATGGATCTGCCGTCAGGATCAGGAATCTTCTTTTTGATCTTTCAATTCTGAGATCGGCAGAATTCAATTTTCCGGTTATAGCTGTCGGAAACCTGACTGTCGGCGGAACGGGGAAGACTCCCCACGTAGAGTATCTGGTCAGGCTTATTAAGGATGACCATTATCCTGCCGTACTTTCACGTGGCTACAAGAGAAAGAGCAACGGGTTTAAAGTCGCAGAGGTTAATTCACTGTCAGATGAAGTTGGTGACGAACCTCTTCAGGTAAAGAGGAAATTCCCGGAGATAATAGTTGCCGTTGAATCAAAAAGGGTAAAGGGAATTAATGAAATAATTAAGAGGTATCCGGAAGTAAAAACTGTAATTCTCGATGATGCTTTCCAGCACAGATGGGTTTCGGCAGGTTTTAATATATTGCTTACCGATTATAATAACCTGATCACCAGGGACTATCTTATGCCTTATGGTCGTCTCAGGGAACACCGTAGTTGCAGGCGAAGGGCAGATATTATTCTGGTTACCAGATCACCTGAAAATATGAGTGCAATGGAACGCAGGCTGATAGCAAAAGAGATTGATCCTGCTTCATTCCAGCATCTGTATTTCACTTCTGTTGTATACCATGAACCCGTAAACCTGTTCTATCCTGAGACTTCCCCGGTTTCTCTCACGAAGATGGAAACATTATCTACCAACTTCCTGCTTCTTGCCGGAATAGCCAATCCCGGCCATTTCTTCGGTTATGTATCCGGCATCTGCAGCAGGGTAACTACCCTCAGGTACCCCGACCATCACTCCTACACAAATACAGATATTACAAGAATAGCCGAAGTATATAATTCACTCCCCGTTGAGAACAGGTGTATAATCACAACTGAGAAGGATGCAGCCAGATTATCGGGAATAAAGGAGGTTGAAGAACTGTTTGGAAATAGTATTTATTATATTCCCATCGGTATCAGGTTCCTTAATGATGATGAAACAGAATTCAATAATTATATCTTAAATTATGTTAGAAAAGTTAACCCAAACAGTATCGTTTCTTAAATCAAAAGGGATCAGGGATCCGTTTGCAGGTATAGTGCTTGGAACAGGTCTCGGAGGCCTGGTGACCGGAATAAGAAATAAAATTGAGATCAACTATTCCGATATCCCCAATTTTCCCGTATCAACGGTAAAAGGACATGCCGGGAAACTGATATTCGGCGATTTCGGACACCATAAAATACTTGCGATGCAGGGCAGATTTCACTATTACGAAGGCTACCCGATAGAAAGTATCGTTTTCCCTATAAGGGTGATGAAATATCTTGGTATAAGACATCTGTTCCTGAGCAATGCTGCCGGCGGTGTAAATCCTGACTATAAAATTGGTGATATAATGTTCATTACCGATCATATTAACCTTATACCGAATCCACTGGTTGGACCAAATGATGAAAATATCGGTCCCAGGTTTCCCGATATGAGTGCCCCATATGATATGGAACTGATCGATAAAGCTGAGAAAATTGCCACTGAGTTGGGCATAAGGACCCACAGGGGGATATACCTTGGTACAACCGGTCCGACTTTTGAGACACCGGCCGAATACAGGCATTTCAGGATTATCGGTGCCGATGCAGTGGGAATGTCTACCGTACCGGAGGTGATCACTGCAAGGCATATAGGTCTTTCATGCTTTGCCGTAAGTATTATTACCGACCTGGGTATAGATGGAAAAGTCGATTACATAACTCACCAGATGGTTCTCGATGCAGCTGCTGCAAGCGAATCAAAAATGACTTCAGTAATGACAAAACTTATCGAGATCATATGATGGAAGCTAAGAAGGATGAAAGCGTGATGAAGAAAGAGAGGTTCCAGACCTCCAATATCATATTAATCTCTTTCTCACATCTATTGCATGATGTATATACTGCTTTTCTTGCACCTCTCTTACCACTTCTTATACAAAAATTCAATATAACCCTTTTCCTGTCAGGACTATTGTCGGTATTCCAGAGGATACCCTCACTGTTCAATCCCTTTGTTGGTATTATGGCTGAAAGGGTCAAGGTGAGGTACTTCGTAATCTTTGCTCCTGCCATTACGACTGTGGCGATGGGACTGATAGGTGTTGCACCGGCTTACAGTATAATTGCTGTCCTTCTTTTTGTAAGTGGGGTCAGCTCAACAATGTTCCACGTACCGGCCCCGGTCCTGATCAAAAAAATATCGGGTAACCGGGTCGGAATGGGTATGAGCTTCTTTATGTTCGGAGGAGAGCTTGCCAGGACCCTAGGACCACTTATTATAGTAGCCGCAGCTGAGATATGGGGACTAGGAGGAACACTGAAACTTATTCCGTTTGGAATTATTGCATCTTTCATATTGTGGTTAAAACTCAGGAAAATACCGATCAGCCAGGAGGTTAAAAGCAAATCATCTCCGTCTGATTATATGGGAATATTCCGGAAATATCTCCCGGTTTTCACCACTCTTGCAGGTATAACATTCTTCCGGGGAGCGATGAAATCCGCACTTACCCTTTATCTGCCTGTTTACCTTACAGGAAAAGGAGCTGAGCTTTGGCTGGCAGGAATATCTCTCTCCGTTTTGCAACTTGCAGGAGCCGCCGGTACTTTTTATTCAGGAACGATATCCGACAGGATAGGACGCAGGACAACACTGGTGATAGTGTCAATTGTCTCACCGGTTCTTATGCTTGTGTTCCTGAAATCATCAGGCGTTTTAAGTTTTGTACTTCTAATTCTTATGGGGATATTTCTCCTCGCCCCTCAATCGGTCAATCTTGCGGTGATACATGACCTCGACACAATACATCTGCCGTTTGTGAACGGAGTCTATATGATGATAAATTTCTTTATCTCATCTGTTATGACAATGGCTGTTGGCGCTGTTTCTGACAGGATAGGACTGGATGTAACCTATACAATTTCAGCCGTTATGGCATTTGCTGCCATATTATTTGCAAGACGCGTTCCTGTCAAAAAGACTGAGGGATCTGCCTGACAAC
>JBJKPH010000020.1:0-3036 GCA_046706585.1 Bacteroidales bacterium
GGATTATATGAAGTCAATTAATCTGAAAAATACATCTTTGATGGAAGGAACGGTAAGTAAATTCGTACACCCGGTAGGACTCGAACCTACAACCTTCTGATCCGTAGTCAGATGCTCTATCCAATTAAGCTACGGGTCCGTTTCGGATGCAAATATAGTACATATTTTGGAATTTGAATGGCAGGCAGGGAGTGATGAGTAAGTTTTCTCTTAGCCAAATAATTGGGTCCTGCGCCTTATGCCTTCGTTCATATCATCAGCCATTGCAGGGCTGCTTCCATAGTATAAAATGTCCTTATGATAAAACTTACGTTCTGCATTTCAACAAGATGGGGAAATACCACCTGGTCGGGAGATTCCATTACCATGGCAATCTTTGAGTCCCTGAAAACATCATCATGCTTTTTGTAAAAATCGGCTATGTCAGTAGCTCTCCCGGATGGGAATTTGATAGATGCCTTTTTATAATCAACAACAAATTTCTTTATCCCACGGCCTGATATATCATTCCTGATCTTCTCTTCCCATGTTTTAAAAACATCCTCAATATATACTTCACCTGAATAATGCTTGAAATATATACCCCTCTCTGAATCGTAATATGATTTAACCTCCGGACTCATCAATCATTTATTTGAAGATACGAAATTTCCCCAATACAAAAATAGTCAATCTAATTGAATTATTGCATCATTGGTGGCGTGCAGATATTAGACCTGAGTAATTTCATTATTCCCTGCCTGCCGGCTGGCAGGCATTATTCCATTATCCCAAATATTCGTAACTTGCATAATGTCTAATAAACATTCCGGTAATGAAAAAAAGTCTTAAACTGTTTGCGAAGATCATAGGTGGTTTTATCATACTGATATTCACTGTTCTTTTGATTGTTCCGGTTCTCTTCAAAGAACAGATAAAAGAGAAGGTGATAAAGACAGCCAATGAGAATATTGAAGCCCGGTTCACTTTCGATGGTTTCAGTCTCTCCCTTATACGGCATTTCCCTAACCTGTCATTTAGATTAAAGGGAGTTAGTATCACAGGTATTAATGAATTCCAGGGAGATACACTGGCAGCACTGAGATCATTTAACCTGGTGTTCAACATGGGAAGCCTGCTGTCGAAGTCAGGTTACGAAGTAAGGTCAATACTGATCGACAGGCCTGTCGCCAATGCGAAAGTGCTGGCTGACGGAAAGGCCAACTGGGATATTATAAAAGAGACAGGAACAGGCGAAGATGATAAACCTGCTGCAGCAACGTCAGGTGATGAAGGGAGCAGCGATCTGAAGCTGCGGCTGAAAAAGTTTGAAGTCCGGGATGCCCGTGTGAAATATGTTGACTATTCCTCGGATATGTCTGCCGGTTTCGACGATCTTGATCTGCAACTTTCGGGTAATATGTCAACAGGTAGTTCCACTCTGATGATGAATGCAGGGATCAGCGGTCTTGACTTTGAAATGGATGGGATAAACTATCTGAAGAATGCTGTAGTTTCAGGAAGTTTTGATATCGGTGCCAATCTCGACAGCATGAGCTTTGTTCTTGGCGCTAACAGTATTGAAATAAATAAGATAATATTATCACTGACCGGTAGTGTAAGCATGCCTGGTGATGATATTGTTACTGATCTAAACTTTACAACGGGCGAGACCGGTTTTAAAGACCTCCTTTCGATGGTTCCTGCATTCTATATGAAAGATTATGAAGGACTGACTGCAGAAGGTAATTTAACGATTGACGGAAGTATAAAAGGGCGGTACAATGAACAGGATTCTGTTATGCCGGATGTAAATATCAGCCTGCTGGTAGATGGAGGAGAAATAAGCTATCCGGAATTGCCTGAAAAAGTAACAGATATAAGGGTGAGGCTGGGGGCATTCTTCGACGGCGAAAATATTGACGGTAGCTATTTGAATCTGAGCGATCTGCATACTAAACTGGCCGGTAATATTTTCGAGATGTCGATGGCTGTAAAAACCCCGGTAAGCGACCCTGATATTTCAGGAAGGATAAACGGGAAGATCGATCTGGCAGCTCTGGCAAATGCCATGCCTTTGGATATGAATGAACTCACAGGTATGATCAATGCAGGTCTTGCATGGAGCGGAAGACTTTCGATGATTACCGAAGGAAGGTATGATGATTTTACTGCAAACGGAAAACTGACGGTCGATAATATGAAGGTGGCACTTGATGGTGCACCACCATTAGAGGTGCCATCCTCAGCTTTTTCCTTTTCTCCCGGGAGTGCTGAACTCGAAAATCTTGATATGATTGTAGCGGACAACGAGATAATAATGAACGGTTATGTCTCAAACTATATACCTTATATTTTAAAAGGAGAAACTTTAAAGGGAAAGATGTCACTCTCTTCAAAGGTTATTGATATTGACCGGATAATGTCATATTTACCTCTTGATACAACCATCGGGTCGGGTGAGGACACTATTGCCCTGTCAGTGATTAAAGTACCCGAAAATATTGATTTTGAATTCAGCTCATCAATAGGGGAGTTGACGTATAAACCGTTGGATGCTAAAAATATACGTGGTAAAATAATTATCAGGAACGGTGTTTTGTCGTTAACCGATACAGGACTTGAAGCTCTTGGAGGTACGGTTGATATTGATGGTTCATATGATACGAGGGATACTATTAACCCTGTAATGACTGCATCGATGGAAGTGAAGGATATGGAGATATCGGCAGCTTTTGAAACATTCAACACAGTGAGGAAACTTGCACCGGTTGCAGAAGGTATGGGAGGCAATGTTTCGGTGTGGTTCGATTTTACTTCCCGTCTGGGCAGAGACATGATGCCTGTTATACAGTCAATTACAGGAACTGGCCGATTCAGGTCAAACGAGATCAGTCTGATCAGTTCACCTGTGTATGAGAAATTCGGAGAGATACTGAACCTTGGTGATAATTTCTCAAATACATTCAGAAATGTAGATGTTCAGTTCAGTGTTAAGGATGGAAGGGTTTATATTAAGCCGTTTGACACTCATCTGGGGGTAATGAAGCTTAATAT
>JBJKPH010000021.1:0-7211 GCA_046706585.1 Bacteroidales bacterium
CCATAAGCCCGGTCCGAGGTCCGCCTTGATATCCAGTCCGATCCTGTTCTCATTAAATAACCTGTCTGATGAAAAACCAGATACTGCCGATGGCAGGATGGCCTTACGGTTATGATAGGTCAGTGCAATCTCCCCTCTTGGGAACGGTACCTGCAGACGTCCGCCTATCTCAGGCCTTTTAGTATCTGTTCCAAGTAATTCCCATCCCTTTGTTCCTTCGTTACCGTAAAGTCCCCATAACCATATGTTCACATTATTCAGAGTATAATAGCGCAATAAAATGCCCTTTACTCCGTCGGTAAGATGAAGCGGATCGCGAGGGTCTATCCTGTCGAACCACATAAGAGGCCTTAACATTACGGCAGATCCGAAATTGATCTTTTGCAGACCGGCTCTTATCTCGAACTGATTTCCCGAAAATTTCACCCACATCCGGTATGGTTTGACCTTGCTGTACAGAGAATTATCAGGTGGTGGCAAAAAATAGCTGCATGTGAGATTGGCAGAAAATTCACCTTCAATAGAATATTTACCTGATACAGGCAGGTCGAATTTGAGTCCGGGGATAAATCTCGTTCCCGGCTGGAAAGCCCAGCCGTCGCTCTTACCTGCTGCCAGCCATCCTGTCCAGAGACCGTCAAAGTTTAACGACTGTCCTGTTAATAATGCTGTGTTGACAGATAATAATAGTAATATCGCAGCCTTTCGGCATGTAACCTTATTCATTGCCAGGTTCCGGATTATGAGGCATTATTCCGTAAAACAGGAACCTGACAAGTTCCATTACTATTGATTGTCCGTCAGGGTAAAGCTCCGACAGAACAGGATCATTTACCAGTGTCATCATATGGTTAATAAAGAAATTTATGAATTCGGGCCTGATATCCTGGCGTATTTCACCTCTTTTTTGTGCTGCTATCAGATCATCCATTACCATATCTACAGAAAGGGTTCTTATTCTTTCAATCAATGAACTCAGTTCTGGCAGATCTATACTTGCGAAATCATTTATGTATTCCTTGCTGATGTATGTAGATCCCTCGAGATTAAGCAGTATAAACTTTGTGAGTTTTTTCTCAAAAGGAACTTCAGATGCCATAATATCATGGAATCTCTCGAATGCATCGTCTATCAGGTTCTCAAGTATTACCCTTGCAAGATCAGCCTTGTTCTTAAAATACTTGTAGAATGTCATTTTACTGACATCTGCTTCGGCACATATCTCCTCAACCGTCACCCTTTTTATCCCATATTTCCAAAAGAGGTCTTTACCTTTTTTAAGCAACTGTATCTGCTTCTTATTTACATTACTCATTTGTTGAAAGTATACTAATAAAGTACAAAAATACAATAAACGTAAACACAAGTCAAATTTTTTTTCTTTTTTTTCAATAAAATATAGTCCAGGTCATTTGTATCATCGTGGGGCAAAGGTTCAGCAATGTTTAAAATATTATTTTTTCCATGAACAAAATGAAAAAGAATTGAAACGGTCAGAATTAACATTTATTTTGATATTCATTGTTGCAATTATTGCAGTATTGTTCATTGTATGGCATACATTTCTTATCCCATTGAGAACAGGTGCGGAAGGAACCTCGGTATTTATATCAAAGGGTGCCGGGATTGAGGATGTGAAAGATGTATTAAGGAAGAATGGACTACTGGTTAATGAAACAGCTTTTGATTTACTGGCAGACAGAAAAAATTATGAAAATAATATCCGGCCTGGTCATTATCTGATTCCTGACGGGATGAGCTATAATGAAATGATGAATGTGCTGAGGTCGGGTAATCAGACTCCTGTAAAGATCGTTTTCAACAATATCAGGACACTTCCGGAACTGGCCGGACGGTTGGGGCAACAGTTTGAGGCCGATTCGGTGCAGATACTTGATTTCCTTCTAACTCCCGGGAATTACAGTAATGATGGATTCACTCCGGAGACCATTATGGCAGTATTCCTGCCTGATACATATGAGATGTACTGGACCGCAACTCCTGGTGAAATATACAGGCGAATGTTGAAGGAATTCAGGAATTACTGGAACGGGACGAGGCTTGCTAAGGCCAATAGTGAAGGGCTTACCCCGGTTGAAGTAAGTACTCTGGCTTCCATCGTGGATGATGAGGTAATGATGGAGGAGGAGAAACCGGCGATCGCAGGAGTTTACCTTAACAGGCTTAAAAGGAACATGCCCCTCCAGGCATGCCCCACCATTAAGTTTGCGCTGAATGATTTTACAATAAGGAGGGTACTTAATGAGTACCTGAAGGTAGATTCACCTTACAATACATATACTCATACCGGGTTACCACCCGGACCTGTCAGATGTGCCACCAAATCAGGAATTGATGCTGTTCTTGATGCAGAGAGACATAATTATCTCTATTTTGTGGCAAAAGATGATTTTTCAGGTTATCATCATTTCTCGACAACTCTCAGGGAACATAACGAATATGCCGCCAGGTACCAGGCCGAACTTGACAGGAGGAAGATATATCATTAGATCACCATTACTTCCCTGCTGAGTGAAATTCCAAATTTCAGGCTGACACTGTTTTCGATCAGTTTTGCCAGTTCAAGGATATCCTTTCCGGATGCTTTTCCCCTGTTTACCAGTACAAGGGGTTGTTTCTGATGAACCGAAGCATCTCCGACAGAAGTTCCCTTAAGCCCGCAACTGTCTATCATCCATGCCGCAGGGATCTTGAACATTTCATTGACGGTACTGTAATAAGGCATATCCGGATTTTCATTGATCAGGCTTGTGAATTTTTCTTTGCCGACCACAGGATTTTTGAAGAAGCTACCTGCATTGCCTGTCTCATTTGGATCGGGCAGTTTATCTTTTCTTATACTGATGATTACGTTTCGTACTCTTTCAAGCGTTGGTTGTCCTGATCTTAAAACTCTCTCTTCTACATCACCGTATGTCAGGTTGAACCTTTTAGGGTCAGGTATTAACCTGAAGGTTACACCTGTAATAATATACCTGCCGGTCAGTTCGCGCTTGAAGATACTATCACGGTATCCGAATTTACATTCTTCCCCGGTGAATATTTCTTCTTTTGCCGAATCAATATTAATGGCACTGACCTTTGCAATGGATTCACCGGCTTCGACTCCGTATGCACCTATATTCTGAACAGGGCTGGCCCCGACAGTCCCGGGGATAAGGGATAGATTTTCGAGTCCGCCCAGCTTTTGTTCAACACACCACTTTACAAAATCGTCCCAGATCACTCCCGCCTCGCAATAAACCAAAACCTCGCTGTCAGTTCTTTTTATGATTTCAATATTTCTGTTCACGGCATGTAGTACATATCCTGAATAATCGCCTGAAAACAGAATGTTACTGCCGGATCCGAGAACAAGGTAATTATGGTCACTTAGCCTGACTGACTTCAGGAACTTTACAATTCCTGCATCTGACTGAAGCCTGACAAACTTATCGCAACTTACATCCAGTCCGAAAGTATTATGTTTTTTTAAGCTGTAATTATTTATGATCATATTTTACTTTGGTGGTATCATTTTTGGCCCGGCTGCCTTTGCGCAAATATAGCTCATCATTCAACAATAACTCAATCTTCATCCTGCAGTTTTTTCAATGGTTTCATATACCATTACGGCACTGTAAAGATCAAACAATGCCATGCCCACCGACTTGAAGATTTTCGTCCCGTGTGCCTGTATTTCTCCTTTCAGTACTCTAGCAATGCTGATAATATTACCAGGATCCATGAGTTTGTTATCAATAGGATACTTAAGATCGCCGCTTTCGCTGATCCCGTGAGTAGTGTCTATAAGTATTTGCTTAGCAGCAGAATAGATGGCATCAGGAAATTCCCTCATTCCGGGTTTGTATGATCCTATACCAATAATGGTTTTGTTCAGAACAAGTTCCATGTTATCTGGTATTACTGGTGTCACGGAGCTTGTTGTTGTAATAATGACCTCGCTTTCGCTGCAGAGCTGAGTAGTATCATCAGCAATATGAATGTCAATACCCGGGTATGCTTTATTAATGGCTGCATTATATCGGTCATACCCTGACGGATTGATATCATAAATAAGGATTTTTGAAAAGTCTCTTTGTGAACATGCAAAGAGGGTCTGATGTATCCCCTGAATACCTGTGCCAATAATTCCAAGAGTTTTTACATTTGCTGGTGCAAGATGCCTTACGGCAACAGAGCCGACTGCACCTGTCCTCATTGCTGTGAGTTTTGGCCCGTCGATAATTGCAAGGGGTTCACCTGTTGTACCGTCATTCAGGACTACCAGCCCGGTAAGTGCCTCCTTTCCCGTTTTAAGGTTACCCGGGAACAGGGATACAAGCTTTGTGGCGAAATAATCCTCCCTTATGCATGGCATAAGAAGCAGCGTATTTTCCCTGAAATTAATATGTGCTCTTGGGGGCATTATATAATTTTCGGGCTCATCAAGAAATGCATTTTCCATACAATTGATCCATGAGTTGTATGTTGCGGCCTTTCCAATTTTATCACTGTCAATGAATATCATTTTCGAATAATAATATATTGTATAAAAGTAATATTTAGACGGTAATCTGCCAATCCTGCCTATTTAGCTATATTTGTGTCATGGCCGGGGGTATTACAATATCTGCGACAAGTGACATAGTCACTGACCAGAGGGTGCTCAGGGTGGCAGAATATTTCCATTCAATGGATTACAGTGTCACACTGGTTGGCCGGATGCATAAGTCAAGCTTCCCGTGTGACGATCTTCCTTTCAGGGTTAAAAGGTTCAATATGCTTTTCAGGAAAGGATTCCTGTTTTACAAATTCTTCAATATCAGACTGTTTTTTTATTTGCTTTCAGTTAAAACAGATGTGCTTTGGGCAAATGACCTTGATACACTTTTGCCCAATTTTATGGTATCAAGGCTGAAGAGGAAGCAACTGATCTATGATGCTCATGAATATTTTACAGGTGTGCCCGAACTTAAAGATCACGGGTTTAACTGGCGTGTGTGGAAAACCATTGAGCGGATGATCCTCCCGCGTATTGACAGGATGGTTACTGTTAACAGTTCAATTGCAGCATTATACCGTGATGAATTCGGTGTTGATCCTCTTGTAGTAAGGAATTATGGAAGAAAGCCTGATGTAATGCCCGAATCGAGGACGATACTTGGCATCGGGAAGGATGATCTGCTTGTAGTACTGCAGGGCACAGGGATCAACAGGGGCAGGGGAGGATGTGAACTGGTTAAGGCAATATCATATTCCGACGGCGTATACCTTTTAGTAATTGGAAGTGGTTCGGCGATTGATGATATGAAGAAACAGGTCATGCAACTTGACCTGCAGGACAGGGTGACCTTCATGGGTCCTGTGAAGTGGGAGAGAATGATTGCCTGTACAATGATGGCGGATATAGGCGTGAGCCTGGATTCGGGCAGTTGTCCCAACTATCTTTATTCATTACCGAACAAAATATTTGACTATATGAATGCAGGCCTTGCTGTCATAGCAACCGATCTGCCGGAAGTCTCAGGAGTGATCAACAGTTCAGGCTGTGGTATAATCATTAATAATAATGACCCACAAGAGATTGCAGATGCCATAAAGAGACTGAAAAATGACAGGGATCTGCTTTTGTCACTGAAGAAAAATTCGGTGAAAGCAGGTACTAAATATTTCTGGGAAGATGAGATTGCAGCTGTAAGGAAATTTCTGTGACCTATATCCTTCACCTATGGGCCGGGGATTTAGGAAAACGAGATATGAGATTCACCCATTCACCCATTCCATTATTCCACATATCACATATCACATATCCCATATCCCATAGACCATAGACCATAGACCATATCCCATATCACATAGACCATATCACATAGACCATAGTACATAGACCATAGACCATAGACCATAGACCATAGACCATAGACCATATCCCATCGCCCATTGATAAGTTTTCCATATTATTATATAAATATGTAGATTTGTAAACATATTTAAAGTATTACAGTATGGATATAATGAAGAAGATAAGGAAGCAGAGAATACCCCTTTTGGGTGCTCTTGCAGGAGGTGTTGCAGGAATATTGTACTGGAAATTTATAGGGTGCCAGTCAGGTACCTGTCCTATAAAATCGGTATGGTACTGGTCGATGCTGTACGGGATAGTACTGGGATACCTGCTCGTGGATCTGGTTATGGGATGGATCAGAAAGAAGAACCCGGATGATGAGAATACTGAGGGGGAGTAGTGTAAAGGTATAAGATCCTCCCTTTCTCCCATTCACCCATTCCCTGCCTTCCGGTCTCCGGCGGCCAAAGCCTTTGGCGACGGACGCAGGCAGGTATTATTCCAAATATCACATAGACCATATCACATAGACCATATCACATAGACCATAGACCATAGCCCTAGCCCTAGCCTGTTATGCCTAACTTCTTCAGCGTTGCCGGAGCAGGGACGCCGTTGCTGTCGTAACCTCTTAAGTGGTAATATCTTTTCATCAGCCAAGTGAGGGGTATTGCGTTCCTTGGTGTATCGGTCCTGCGGTATTCCTTAATGAATCTCCCTGGTAACTTATCGTCCAGACGTGAGATACCCTCCCTGGTATTCATGTATCTTTCCAGGATATGTGTTCTGCGCCCTGCTTTAAGAAAATCACCCTGTGTCATCTTTATACCGGTTATGCTTTCCCACAGTTTATAATAATGGGAAAGACTGATCATATGAAGCGATACTGATGGCATTATCAGATTAATTGATTTGATCACTGCTCTGGGAAGGATCTTTAGTATTTTTCTTTCTCCCAGAACACTGTAAGATGTGAACTGACAGGTAATTAGGTTATTAATTCCTGCCATCAGGTCTTCAAAGAACATTACCTGGTATGGTACACCGAATCTTGCATGTCTGAAAGAGAATCCCTGAAATGCCTGTACCGTCATCATTGATGCTTCAAGGTGGCATGCTCCCCTGTTGGCAGTTGCCAGTCCAAGTCCGTGGCCGACTGCCCCCCTGGGATCATAGGCACCTGCTTCAAGTCCCTTGACCTGTATTGCATACTCTTCACCACCGTACTTTCCTGACAGCCATCTCGTGCCCCTTGAGAGTTCGATACCTGCTCCTCTCATATGACCTATGTCCAGCAGTGTCTCTTCAATATGTTCCGGCGATCCGCATTTAAGCCTTGTTTTAATTATCCCTTTCTCGGCGG
>JBJKPH010000022.1:0-2621 GCA_046706585.1 Bacteroidales bacterium
GCTTCCATCGCTGCCGCATTTCCGAAATCTTTCCCGCTACCGGCATATATGATCCCTCTTGAGGAATTAACAAGGAGACCACATTTTGAATTCATGCCGAATCTGACAACCTCATCCAGACTACCACCCTGAGCTCCAATCCCGGGGATCAACAGGAAATGGTCAGGTACAATCTTCCTAATACCTTCAAGCATTTCGGCCCTGGTGGCACCTACTACATACATCATGTTTTCGCTATCGCCCCACGAACCAGACTTTGACAGTACATTTTCGAACAATCGTGAGCCCTCATTTCCCAAATATTGAAAATCGTTTGCCCCCCTGTTTGAAGTCAGGGCCAGGAGTACAACCCATTTCCCCTGATACTTCAGAAAAGGTGTCACCGAGTCCTCTCCCATATACGGAGCTACTGTTACTGCATCAAAAGGCATTTCCTCAAAAAAAGCTTTTGCATACATGTCGGAGGTGTTGCCAATATCACCTCTCTTTGCATCAGCAATAACAAAGATACCGGGGTGCTCCGATTTAATATATTCAACCGTCCTGGCCAGAGAGGTCCAGCCTCTGGCCCCCCTGGATTCATAGAATGCAACATTCGGCTTATAAGCAACGGCATACTGCGATGTGGCATCTATTATATTTCTGTTGAACTCGAATACAGGATCACTATGCCCGTCAAGTGATCCCGGTATCCTGCTGATATCGGTATCCAGCCCGACACACAGGAACGACCTTTTATTCAATATATTATTATAGAGTTCCTCTGAAGTCATATATATATATTTAGCTATTGCTTTTTAATCGTTCCGCATTTTCGGCCATCTGAAGCTTATCGATTATCTCCTGGATATTTCCATCGAGGATATATACCAGGTTGTACATTGTCAGGTTGATCCTGTGGTCGGTTACCCGGCCCTGGGGATAATTATATGTCCTGATCTTTGCCGATCTGTCCCCCGTCGACACCATTGTCTTCCTCTTGGATGATATATTGTCGAGATACTTCTGGTACTCAAGATTATATAGTCTGGTCCTGAGCTCCTTCATCGCTTTCTCAAGGTTCTTGATCTGAGATTTTTCATCCTGGCAGGTAACCACCATACCCGATGGTATGTGGGTCAGCCTTATCGCCGAATATGTGGTGTTTACCGACTGGCCGCCGGGACCTGAGGAGCAATAAGTGTCTTTTCGTATATCTTCCGGTTTGATCTCGATATCAAATTCTCCGGCCTCCGGCAGTACGGCTACCGTTGCAGCCGATGTATGAACCCTTCCCTGGGTTTCTGTCTGTGGAACACGTTGCACCCTGTGAACACCTGATTCATACTTGAGTATACCATATACTCCTTCACCGGAAACAGTCAGGACAATCTCCTTGTACCCTCCCACGGTTCCTTCAGTGACATTGTTTACTTCGATCTTCCAGCCTTTCTGCTCACAGTATTTTGTGTACATCCGGTACAGGTCACCTGCAAAAATACTGGCTTCGTCACCTCCGGTACCGGCCCTGATCTCCATGATCGCATTCTTGCTGTCCTCAGGATCGGCAGGCAGAAGAAGCACTTTGATCTCTTCCTCCATTCCAGGCAGCCTCTCGTTTAGTTCATCCAGCTCCATCTTTGCCATCTCCCGAAGTTCTTCATCCTTCTCATTACTTAGGATCTCCTTTGCCGAAGCAATGTTACTTATCACATCCCTGTATTCGTTAAAAGCCTCTATTATAGGCTCCAGGTCACGATATTCCTTGTTCAGTCTGACATACCTCTTCATATCTGAGATCACATCAGGTTCGGTAAGTAACCTGCCCACTTCTTCGAATCTGTCCTTTACTCCCTGGAGCTTCTCAAGGATCATATTATTTGCCATATACTGACTTGTTAATTGCTATTTAATACTCGAAATTCCCGCTGCCCGATCTGATAGTCAGCTTTTTTTCCTGACTTTTTATACAATGTCCTATTATCCTGGCCTCCAGATTGAATCCTGCTGCTATTTCAATAAGCGGTGGTGCTATCTCTTCAGGTACATATAATTCAAATCTGTGACCCATATTGAACACCCTGTACATTTCTTTCCACGGTGTTCCCGATTCTGACTGTATCATTTCAAACAGGGGTGGAACAGGGAACATATTGTCTTTAATGATATGCATTCCCTTGATAAAATTCAGAACTTTTGTCTGGGCACCTCCGCTGCAATGAACCATACCGTGAATATCACCCCGGAAATAATCCAGCATCTTCTTTACGACAGGGGCATAGGTACGGGTCGGGGAAAGCACAAGTCTGCCTGCATCTGTTCCCAGTCCCTTCACTTCATCTGTTAACGACCTGCTCCCTGAATATATAAGATCGGGTGGAACGAGCGGATCAAAGCTTTCGGGATATTTTCCGGCCAGGTAGCCCGAGAAAATATCATGTCTTGCCGAGGTCAGGCCATTGCTTCCCATTCCTCCGTTATACGATTTCTCATATGTTGTCTGGCCATATGAAGAAAGCCCCACAATAACATCACCACCGGTGATCCTGTCATTTGCGCTCTCCACTGACAGGTTCACCCGTGGTGCTGTTATTGTGGGGCTTACAAAAATTCGCCCCTAACCATAAGAGAAAAGCTATAAC
>JBJKPH010000023.1:0-8699 GCA_046706585.1 Bacteroidales bacterium
CCAGTGCACTTACCCGGCTAATGTCGCAGATTCGGAGATCTGCTCCTTACGAATACATTCTGTGTTCGATCCAGGCGAGGGCGGCGGCGCCAAGCACCGCGGCATTGTTCTCGACGATCCCGGATGGTAATATTTCAACTGTTCCCTTAAATATATCCTGGATCAGCTCATTGACATATTTCCTTGCGGGGCCGAAAAGCAATTCACCTGCCCCGGCCAGTCCACCGAAAAGGATAATCGCCTGTGGGCTGGTAACAGCAATGGCATTTACAATGGCATAGGCAAGCATCTCTGCGGTATAATCGAAAGCCTCAAGAGCGACAATATCCCCTTTCGACGCGGCTTCAGCCACCTGCCTGGATGTCATTCCTGAAGGATGAATTTCCCTTAACAATGAAGATTCCCTGCTTTCACTAAGCAACCACTGTACGGTTCTCACAATCCCGGTAGCCGAGACATACGTTTCGAGACATCCCTGCCGTCCGCATCCGCATTCCCTTCCTCCGGGCACAATAATAGTATGTCCTATTTCTCCTGCAAAGCCAGTATGGCCATAAACGACTTTCCCGTCGATCACCACACCGCTTCCCAGTCCTGTTCCAAGAGTAAGAATTATGAAATCCCTCATCCCTTTAGCCGCGCCAAACATCATCTCTCCTATAGCTGCAGCATTGGCATCATTGGTTAGAACAACGGGGACTCCTGTGACAGATCTCAAATTATCTGCAAGGGGGATAATCCCTTTCCACAGCAGGTTGGGTGCCATTTCTATTGTACCCCTGTAATAATTGCCGCTTGGAGCACCGATCCCGATCCCTTTAAGAAGAAGATCTTTCTCTCCCGACAAGAGATCTTTTATTTCTTTACTCAGGCGTTCAACATAGCTGTCAACAACAGGATAATCCCTGGTGCTGATCTTTCCTTCGCTGATAATATTACCATCGCGGTCGACAATGCCGTAAAGAGTGTTGGTGCCACCTATGTCAATTCCGGCTACAACTTCTTTCATTTTGCTTTTTTATTTCTGTTTTTTTCTCTGATACTTTTTATAACCCAGTTCTCTTCAAGCATCCAACTGGCTTTAATATCAATATCATCCGGGTAATAGGTTACCGGCTCCGGCTCCCTTTTAAGAGTGTAGTCACCCGTTGTCCATTCCCCGTTACCGTCAATGTCGATGATCATCTTCAACTTGTACAATCCTTTATCAAGGTATTTAAATTCGACCTTTGAATCGTCGGGAAGGTTCAGGTACCTTGATGTTACGATCTTTTCATCGGGCCTTAGCAACTGAAGTATGACATTCCCCTTAAAACCGCTCAGGGTGAGTATCAGCGAACCGAAATTATCGCCCGAAGTGACAGGGAATTTTATACCCGTCGAATCATTTACCTTACCGAATATATCCCTGAAGGCCCCCCTGTCGGTTATCAGAAGATATGTGCTGTCGGGAACAAATTGATGTGAGAGTGTATATCTGTCACTGTTCAGCGAATCGCCACTGATATTATAATCCAAAGGGAGAAGAACGGTATCATTCACCATGTAAAGGTTGATCAGTGATGTATCAGGTTCATATACCGGTGTCTCAAACCTGAAGGTAACCATTTGTTCCGGTTTCAGCCCGACACGGGCCTTGACATTCGTACTGTATTTAAGTTTATTATCCGGTTGGGTTACCTGTCCGCGGGGTAATTTCGGGGCAATATACCTGAATTCGATCGTGTCATATGATATTGTGATCGCCCCTGTTGAATCGGTCTCCGGAAATTTAAGTCTTGCTGACAACCTTTCGAGATTATACATTAGTGAATCGGTCAGCCAGATACGGAAGGTATCACGCTCAGCCGAAGGGCGGTTGATAAAGGTGGCATTATCATATCCCGGAAAGCTTATATCGAATTGACCTGAATCAACCGGCATTGAAAAGGTTATCATCAGCATGTTTGCCTGATTTCGCTGTGAAGAAGTGATATACTGTATATCTTTCTCCCGCGTAAAGAGGTACAGTTCATATTCTTTCCCCGGGATAATCGTATGAGCAGCAGAGTCGGCTGCCGATTTCAGTGTGTCGGGCATCGGCGCAATGAAATTTCCCGAAGGAGTAATTGTGATCGTTGAATCAAGGAATGCGAAAGTCTCTTCAGGAAGATCATACATCTTATTACTGTTCAGGTCTACAAGGCCATACATTGCATATGTTCCTCCGGCAATATGGTCGATCCTGAATTTTCCTTTGTTGTTAGCCCTGGTGAGGTATCTGGGCCCGGTTGTCAGGGGAATAGTATCATCAAGCTGCGAATACAGCATTACATATACATCTTCCACCGGTTCAAGATCAAAGGCATCAAATATACTTCCCGTAACCGACAGGGAGTCGATATCGGGTCCGGTTGAAAAGAAATACTGGAAATTCTCATAAACGTTCCCCTCGTTCAGATCCCTGAGTGCATCCTGAAAATAAAAAGTATAGGTTACATTCTCCTTCAGTTCTTCGTCAAACGAGACAAGCATGCTTTTACCTTTTGTTTTGATCTCGGGCATTGCTTCCAGCGGAGGAGAAACCAGTAGTTTCTGTGTTACATTATCGAGGACAAAATATTCATCGAAAGTTACTTCGAACGACTTCCCACTGAAATTTCCTGATCCCATCGGCGGATCGCTGCTTATAATTACCGGAGGCGTTACATCTTTGGGGCCGCCGGATGGCCCGGCTGTATTCTGCTTTGCGCATCCCAGCAAGACAAAAAGCACAATTCCTGAAATAATTGCCGGTTTATACCAATCTTCCATCTTTCCTTTATCGGATGAACTACAAACCTACTTAATTTTTTCTTACTTTTGAACCTTACCAATAAGGCTACATTTATGACACTGGCTATTATTCCCTGGGATGTAAATCCTGAAATTTTTCGAATCGGGAACTTTGCAGTTAGATGGTACGGAGTTCTCTTTGCGTCATCATTCTTTTTCGGCTATCTTATCTTTAAGAAGATATTTGAACACGAAGGTTTAAAGGAAGAGGTTCTCGACAGGCTTACCGTTTATATGGCTGTCGGAACGATCGTTGGTGCCAGGCTGGGGCACTGCTTCTTCTACGAACCATCATATTACCTCAGCAATCCACTTGAGATACTTAAGGTCTGGCATGGCGGACTTGCCAGTCATGGTGCAGGTATAGGCATACTAATTGCGTTATGGCTTTTTGTTAGAAAAGAACATAAACCATATCTCTGGATCCTCGACCGGATAGCAATCGTAGTGGCCCTTGCAGGATTCTTCATTCGAACCGGGAACCTGATGAATTCAGAGATCTACGGAGTAGAAACGACACTACCCTGGGGTTTTGTCTTTTTACGAAACGGGGAAACGGCTCCCAAACATCCGACCCAGATATATGAAGCACTGGCATATTTAGGTGTATTTATTCTTCTCTTCAGACTATACTGGAGCAAGAAAGGAAAAATCCTTCCCGGACTTTTTATCGGTCTTTTTCTTGTTATTGTTTTCACCTTCAGGTTCTTTATCGAATTCATCAAGGAAGACCAGGTTGGCTTTGAATCGGGAATGAAGCTCAATATGGGACAGTGGCTGAGTATTCCTTTTGTTATCATAGGGATCATCCTCATTATCTATGCCGTTAAAAGCCGGGGAGGGGGAGAGAGGGACTGACCCTCCTTCGCTCCTTGAGCTACGGAGGTCGGTGGACGGAGAGAAGGGGGAGACAAGCCCTTCGAATAATCGACCGATAGATTCTAAAGACGTTTGTTATCTTTCATTTCATTAATAATATGGATATATTGCATAATTATTCAATAGTCCGTCTCAAATGATTGATAAAGATAAATTTAGGGAGCGCATAGTAGAAGTGTCGAGCACTATCTTCAGTAAATACGGCTTCAGAAAGACCACCATGGAAGAGATAGCCGCAGCTCTCAGGAAAGGAAAAAGTTCGATATACTATTATTTCAGCAGCAAGGAGGAGATATTCGAGGCAGTAATAGAACACGAGGCGCAACTGCTTAAGGAAGAGCTTACCATGGCTATTAAAAGCACCTCTGACCCGGAAATAAGATTAAGAAGATATGTTATTGTCAGGATGAATGCGTTCGAAAAACTGTCGAATTTCTACAATGCCATATTTGATGCCGGATTTGATCATTTTGACTTTATAGAAAAACAGAGAAAGAAGTATGATATTCTTGAGATAGCAATAATTAGGTATATCCTGTGGCTGGGTGTAAGGTCGGGCCATTTTAATCTTAAGGATACCGGACTTGCGGCCCTGGCAGTTCAGACAGCCCTCAAGGGACTCGAGCGGCCTCTTTTCTGGGAAAAACGTGAAGGCGGCAATATTGAAAACCGTCTGGATGCAATAATCGACATACTTTTTTACGGTATTGTAAGAAAGTGAATCCTGCTTCGGAATAAAACACCTGCAGATGAAAATTGACGGAACGCCATACAAGACAATATGGGTAGATAAAAAAGATAAGGGAACGATCAATATCATTGACCAGACAAAGCTGCCGTTCAGGTTTGAAACAATGACCCTCTCTTCTGTTGAAGATGTATATAATGCCATCAAAGGTATGAACCTCAGGGGTGCTCCCCTGATCGGGGTTGCCGGCGCTTTCGGAATGTACATGGCCACCCTTGAAATAACAAGACACATACAACCCCGGGATCTGCTGAGGAATGCAGCTGTGTACCTTAAATCGTCGAGACCAACTGCTGTGAACCTCAGCTGGGCTGTCGACCTTCAGCTTGAGTCGCTGCTGAAGGAGCCGGATGTAGAGAAACTGCCGTCACTGGCATTGAAAAACGCCCGGGACCTTTCATCAAGCGAGGTGGAGAGTTGCAGAAAAATAGGCATAAACGGACTTAAGATAATTGATGATATTTCCAGGACAAAGAAAGGAGAACCCGTAAATATCCTAACCCATTGCAATGCAGGCTGGCTGGCATGTGTCGACTGGGGAACCGCAACCGCCCCCATATATATGGCACACCAAAATGGAACCGGGATACATGTGTGGGTAGACGAGACAAGGCCCAGAAACCAGGGGTCAAGGCTTACTGCCTGGGAGTTGGGAAAGGCAGGTGTTCCGTATACTATTATTTCAGATAATGCAGGAGGCCATCTGATGCAAAAAGGAATGGTCGATCTGGTTATCGTTGGCTGTGACAGGGCAACACGCAGGGGTGATGTTGCAAACAAGACAGGCACTTACCTAAAGGCTCTTGCCGCCCGCGACAATAACATACCTTTTTACGTTGCCCTGCCGACATCATCGATTGACACCGATATTGCCGATGGTCTTGCAGAGATAGAGATCGAGGAAAGAAGCGGCAACGAAGTAATTTACACAGAGGGCTTTCACGAAGGCATGATCATTCCGGTAAGGATATGCCCTGAAGGGGCTGCTGCTTCAAATTACGGATTTGATATTACGCCTGCCGGACTTGTGACCGGACTTATTACCGAAAAAGGTATTTGTGGCGCAAATGAAAAAGAAATATTAAATTTGTTCTCTGAAATAAGGGAATAATGCAAGGTATTGTAAAATTCAACTGTTACTGGAGACAAACAGGACCTGTCATTACCGACGAGCCTTATTCAATAATGAATTACTGGAGAGAGGTTCTGTTCAACATGGATCTTATAGGAGCATATGAAAACGGTGTGGGTTTCGGGAACCTCAGCATGCGGGACCGCGGCACTACAAATTTTTTCATTACGGGGTCCTCAACCGGGGAGATACCTGTTCTGGAGCCCGGGCATTATGTAAAGGTTGACGGGTGCAATTTTGAAGATAATGCAGTTAAATGCACCGGTCCCCTGAAGGCTTCCTCCGAATCGCTCACCCATGCTGCCATATACCAGGCCGACCAGGGCACAAATGCTGTTATACATGTTCACAGTCCCGAGTTATGGGAAAAGCTTTCGGGAAAAGTTCCGACAACAAAACCGGAGTTCGAGTATGGTACCCCTGGCCTTGCCCTTGATATTTTCAGGCTTTTCAGGGAGACCGATGTGATAGAAAAAAGGATAATCGTTATGGCAGGGGATAATTCTGGTATTATCACCTTTGGCCATGATATGGATGAAGCGATAAATATCCTAATGTCGTATATCGGCGTTGATTAGAAACGCCCGTCCTGGCGTCTCTTCTTCGTTATTTCATTTTTGTTCCTGTTCTTGTAAATTTGTTCAAAAAAGAGTAATATTGCAGTCCCAAAAATCCACCTTCTCCCGATGAACCGGGATTAAAGCGGATTAAAGGGCCCATAGCTCAGCTGGTCAGAGCACCTGACTCATAATCAGGGGGTCGTTGGTTCGAGCCCAACTGGGCCCACCTTCGCCCTTCGAAGCCTTGGCGTAGAAGGGCTTTTTCTTTTTCATATAGTTTTGCATCGCCAAGCCATCTCAGGGCTTCGGTGGGCGCAGCCCACTGAAACCCTGGTAAATCAATAGTCTATATTCGCCCTTCGAAGCCTTGGCGTAGAAGGGCTTTTTCTTTTTCATATAGTTTTGCATCGCCAAGCCATCTCAGGGCTTCGGTGGGCGCAGCCCACTGAAGTCCTTACAAATCAATAGTCTATATTTATTCTCTGAAAAATTTTTCTTATTTTTGATTAGATGTTTCGCTGGACACTCTAATTAATATTCTTTAATCACTTATATTATGTGGTTTGTATACATATTAAAATGTGTGGATAATTCATTCTATACAGGCTGTACAATGGATATTGAGGATCGTTTAAGCCGTCATTCCAAAGGAGAAAACACTTATACAAAAAAGAGATTGCCAGTCACGCTAGTCTATTATTCTGCCTTCATTAATAAATACAAAGCCTACGCCTTTGAAAAATATCTGAAATCCGGTTCCGGCAAAGCGTTTGCACAGAAACGATTAATATAAAATATTTCGAGAGCGAGCACTCTCATTCTTTTTTATGGACGCAGCCCACGGAAGCCCTGGTGTAGAAAACCACGGAGTAGTTGAATAAAAGAGAGGAGTAATTCAGCCCCCGAAAGGGCCGGAATAATCATTTTGCCCCTAGGGCCTCATAATCCGGGATTGTAGGTTTGCTGTGAAGAGTTGTTTAGCATTACTTTACTCACACTGCAGGAAATATTTATGCGGCGTTGCCGGTAGATTTATCAAAGAAATTCACTTACCTTGATATCTAAATAATTAACCTCTGCAAAATGAAAAACATTGTCACCACGATCATCGCATTAATGATCACCGTATCGCTGTCGTCACAGGGAGTTGATGCAAACGACAGTAAACTCATTGATAACTTTGTAAAGAGTAATACCAGGGCTGAGATATCGGGAATCGATCAGGCAGATGTAAGCAAGGTCTTTACCGGGGTTTTTTACAAGGTACTGGTAGGTTATAATGAGACAGGTTCCGGCTTATCATACTGCGGTAGCGACACCTACTTCAACGTGAATGGAACAATGGTGGTTATGGCCGAATCCATCCACACCGACATCGAATGTCCTGTTCTTCTGTCGCTGATAAAAAAGGATTTCCTGCTGAAAGATGAAAACGCCGCCAAGCTTTTCGAATCAGCGCTGAATACAATTTATCCTGTCGGAGAAAGCGAGATGGGTGATGTGAAACATCTTAAAAAGGATTCACAATGGATCTTCGTGAGGGAAAAATTCTTTGACGATTATACTGTTTTCATTGTCACCGTCGGAGCCGATAACGCTGTCACAAAGATTGAAGCAAAACTGGGATACTCAATGAACTAGCTCGGTTGTCTTTTGTTTCTTGCCATTTGACCTTTGGGACCGTCATTCTGGAGATTCCGAATCAGGAGTACCCTTGTCCGATTTTAAATAACCATAAGTTTGGTGGAAGCGAACTCTTATGGTCTGGATTCTGTTTAAATTTTAACAATTCTCAAAGTGGAAAAACGAGACCTTTGACTCTAACAAGACGATTTTTGTTGACCTTCTTATCGCTTTGATTCACTGACATTTTCAGAAAGACCTATTTTTCTGGGCAATGTGGTCAACCCCAGAGATTGTTTTTTTAAACTCATCTATTGACTTACTATACAATCTTTTCTCTCCCAGACTAAACCATACTTCTTTTGTATTATAGAATAAACAGTCCAGAACTTGCTCTGTGGTATTCCACCATCTATCTAAGGGGGTGATAAAATCTATCGAAGGGGTAGGACAAAATGGTGAAGTAGTACCTGAGTGCCAGATGGCATAGCTAGTGTACCCCTGATATAAATAATGAGGAAATTCCATAACTAAGTGGAGATGATATTTGAGTGGCTTGAACACCTATAATATAGGAGTAATAAAGTATATTACTCCCTTTTGATGTGTATTCAGTCAAGAAATATAATTCCAAGTTTAGATATGGTATATCATTAATCTTGACATATTTAACTAATATGCAATATATGTCATATATGGCATTTTCTTACTTGCGTTTCTCATTAAAGCATCAACCAACCTAGCAGGACTGCTACCTACACTTCCAGAATATTTATGATCATAATTCCAAAGAAGTTTTTTATTGCTACAATCATTAATGCTTAAAGTGACATGAACTTCATTTGTTGAACCATAAAAACCAATTAACAATGCTAAAGCTATTGCAGCGCCTTCAGACATTGGCTTTGACAAAGAATAGTTTGAACCCAATACTCCATCAACC
>JBJKPH010000024.1:0-14193 GCA_046706585.1 Bacteroidales bacterium
CTCTTGCTCCCAGCCATGGACCAGGGAGATCGTGCTGTGCAGTATCAATAGCAAGTCCTGCATAAGCGAGGTATTTACCGTAATCAACAGGTGCTGTAGTAGGTGCATAAAAATCGAAGATCTCGTCAAGTGTGACCCCGGCAGCTTTCTCACATTCTTTCCTGAATTCCAGATCGGTGAAACCTCTTCCCTTTGCCTTGTAATAATCATAATAGAGGGTTCTCATTACATCATCAAGAGATCTCTTGTTTCCCGATTCATATCTTATGGCAAGGTCAACAAGCATCCCCAGGGCACAACCCTTGTCGTAGTATGATATGGTTGTGTTGGCTGCATTGGCACTTCTGTTAAAAAACTGGATCCAGGTATCGAAGCTCGATTCAGTGGCCGACTGGAACAGATGACCGGGAACATTTTCGTAATTCCTGATCGTCCGGCCGAGAAAATTATAAACCTGCTCTTTGGTCATAAGACCTGCCCTGTTCATTATCATATATTCATAGTATACCGTTATACCTTCAGATACCCACAACATATTTGTATAATTCTCACTGTCATAATCAAATGGTCCCAGTGCAACAGGCCTTATCCTTTTAACATTGTAGTGATGAAAATATTCATGTGTGATGAAGTTCATCCACCCTGTATGTGATCCCGGTCTGTCGCGATCAAAAAAATCCCCTCTTGAAAATACAGCCATCGAATTAGTGTGCTCCAGTCCGCCCATACCCTGATCCATTATCAAAAAGGTATAGTGATCATAAGGGATCTCGCCCATCATATCCCCTGCCGTACCGATAACCTTTATCAGATCTTCAATAAATGCATCGGTATCATTATTGCCCGGTCGCTCGACAGCCACATAATGGGGTATACCCCTGACCTCAAAATTCAGCACTTCCTGGTTGCCGGCAAGGATAGGGCAGTCAAACAACTGGTCGAGGTTATCGGCCGAGTAAGTAAATGATTCACCCGGCATTGGATCAAGACCGGTGGAAACCTGTTTCCACTCATGAAAAGGAACCACCTTTACAGTAGCAGGGTGATCTATCAAACCGTCGATATACATAAATACACCTGTAGGCGAAATAAAAGCTCTTCCGTTATCAAGGAACGGATCGGCAACAGAGACATTAAAAGCAAAGACATCATAGGTGACAGTCATGCCGTGTGAATTTCCCTTATCAATCCGCCAGGAATTCTTTGTCAGTTTTTCACATTTCAGCTTATTCCCCTCGTTATCAACTGCAGTAAAATTGATAACGTTCTTTGAATGGTTCATTATCAGGTAGTATCCCGGAGTCCAGTTTGGCATCTTAAGGATCAGCGGCCCCGGCCGGAATCCGTCACACTTCATGGTAACGTGAAAGTAATGAGTGGAGGGCTCCTCCATTGTAACGGTAAATTTAATACTGCCTGTCTGCGTAGTGCACGACTGGGCTAAAAGCGTAATTGCAAAAAGAAATGGCAGCAGCTTTCCTGAGGTGATCTTATTCATCATGACCGGATAGATTATTTGAGAATGAAGATACAAATTATCAAATAATCCGGCTATGATAAAAATATTACGCTAAAAAATCTCTCCTGTACAATTCCCGGAACAAGGATTTAGCTTTGGAAGCAGGTAGTAATGCCTGCTGTCAATAGTCTGCTGTAACACCCTGTCTCTTCCTGATAAATTTAATATATGGAACTACCAGTTCGTTGCGTGACTCCGAGGTGCCGTCGTAAGTAATGGTAAGTACAGGCACCCCGGTTATTCGCCGGATATCGGTCTTCATGGCTTCGGTAACAAGTGAAGGACAGCAAAACCCGGGGTTGGTCTGGACGAATAGCGAGACATCGGGGTAACGCTCGAGAAGGTAAAATATTTTTAACAGATTATCGTACGATTCGCCGGAATGGTAGGGGTTCAGATTGAACCGTGACAGATTATTTTCAATTGTACCTGCGCTGAATTCATAAAATTTTCCGAGATGCCGCTCAAAAGGTTTGTAGTATTTCCTTTCCATCAGTTTTAGTCCCGACAGGAAGGTCCTTAAGCCAATAGCTTCAAGGTTTCTTCCCTTTGCAGCCCTCCTTCTTATGGCACTGTTGGCCGTTAATTTTGTAAAGTCGGTATAAGGTGTATTTATAACCTCTCCACCGGCTTTCTCGATGGTAGTTACAAGTCCCTGGTTCATGATATCATTATCACGGACGTAGAAATCTCCGAAAATAGCCACTTTGGGTTTTGATCCTTCTTTTCGTTCAACCTGGTCAAACAATGATGAGGACTCTTCTGCGGCTTTTTCTATTGAGTACTTGCCTTTGAAGGCAGTAATAAACAGCCTCAGACTTTCTTCGAGAACCCTGTCGGTATCACCCCTGTTCGCCTCATACGGTCTGAAATGGTTCCCCATTCTTCTCAGGATACCTCCGAACATATATGCAAAATACGCATGATATGTTGTGTTTATGGATATTTCCAGGTGTGATATATCGCCTGAATATACAGTTGCTTTCTCAAGGCCATGTCCATATGAATCAAGAATTGTCTTTATGTAGTATGGATACATCCTGATATTGCAGGAAAGCATTGTTTCTGTCATCCACAGGATCACAGATCCGGGGTCCAGATCATACTTTTCAATGTAATTGATATAATTCTGGGCTATGATATTCAGAGGCAGGCACTGTCCGTTATTATGTACCATGCTCTTTCTAATAGACAGATCTGATGATTCAAGCAGCCTGGCATCTATCCCTGAGCGTTGCAAGTTAGCGACCAGGAGGGGGGCTGAGATCGGATCCCAGTTCGGGAAGAGCAGGATTTTTCCATTACTGAGGGTACGTTCAGGAGGCACGATAACCGGTGTTGACCGTAATTGTACTTCCCTTTTCGTCGCAGCGTGGTTTTTAAATGACCTGATCGCCGCTTCAATTCTTGTTTCATAGCCAACACTTGAATCGTGCTCGTCGATCTGGAGAATAAGATATGGTTTATTTTGCTTCTCCATTATCTTCCTGAAATATTGCAGGACGAATGAATCGGGTGCACATTTAAATGCAGTGATGAATACCGGGTACACATTATCCATTGATGCAATTGCACCTGCAGCCTTTAATATCTGTGCTGCAAAATACCATGGAAAAACACTGAGAAGATAATTTAGTTCTTCTGTTGTTCTCTCGTTCTCAGGAACCATATCGTGGAAGAATGTTTTATGTCCCATGCCCTGAAATATCTCAGGGATACCCTTGTTCATTGCCGGGTCAAGCACCAGGTATGGTCTTCCGAGGAGCACTACCGATATATCTTTGGCTGTAGCTATCTCCCTGTTGAAGATCTCCGAAAGTTTCTCCTTCTTTTTATAATATTCTTCCAGCGATTCTTTCCATGACCGGCTTACTTCATCTATTCCTTTGCCTTCGGGCATTATCTCTTCCAGTGCATAGTAAATCTCCCTTGCCTGGGAAAGATGGTCTTTGCTATTGTTAAGAAGCGGAGTAATTATCTTCCCGCAGATATCCTTTTCCCTTAGCAGAGAAACAAGGGGAGGGCTGAACTGGCTGTAATAGCAATATAGTCTGTCGTGGCCGTTTTCCTTATTTCTCGATTCAAGGTAAACGGGTACAAATATTTTATCACATCTGTCTGCAAGCCATTCGACATGACCATACATTGAGTCTATGGGAGAACAAAACTCAGCTCCTGCAAGTTTCTTTCCCTGCTTTACAGAATCGGTGATGCCTGAACTGCTGACCGATCGTATCCCGAGTTTTGAGAAAAATGAGGACCATAGCGATGTCTCTTCGTACAGGTGCAGCGCTGCAGGTATCCCTATTACAGGTGTGTCTCCGGCTTGTTTGCCGGCATTGGCCCTGCCGTATAACTTCCTTCGTTCCCTTATCATATCAAATCCCGTAGGATTTCGCTCAATATATTTTCCTGTTTCATAGTCCCTTCCGCAGAGGAAACCATAGGCGATCTTTTCTCCCTTGACCGTTGTAACCCTTATATTACACCGGTTATTGCATAGGGCACATGTCTCGGTTCGGATTGCAATCTCCTTTTTGTACAGGTCGAGTCCCCTGAAAGATGATATTTCTGCCCCTTCTTTTTTCAGGTAGAGTGCAACTCCCAGTGCCCCTGTTAGATGGCAATACCTTGATACGAAGATCTTCTTACCCAGTCTTGATTCGAAGGCAGCCACAAGTGCCCTGTTCCTTGCAGTTGCTCCCTGAAAACATACATTTTTCCCTATTGCCCCTTCAGTAGCAACCTTACGGAGATAATTCTCCCTCACCGAATGGAGCACGCTTGCCAGGCATTCATCCACGCTATAACCATTTGCCAGGTATTGGTTGATATCTCTTTCCATGAATACAGTACACCGGTCACTTGCAAGGGGGGCAGCTGAATTTTCAGCCCTTTCTGACAATTCATCAAGTGCGACTCCGAGTTTCCCTGCAAGTTCTTCTATGAAGCTTCCCGTGCCGGCAGCACAAACAGAATTCATCTCACTGAAAGTGACATTACCGTCATGCATAAGCGTGAACTTCGAATCCTGACCGCCAATCTCTATAATAGTATCCGTATCGGGATTAAGTTCATAGGCAGCTCTTGCATGAGCGGTGATCTCATCAAGGACCAGGTCGGCCCCTATGATATTTCCTATGAACTTTCGGCCCGAACCGGTTGTCCCGGTGCCGGATAATTGCAGATCAATGTGATTCTTGTTCGTGAAACAGGCGATAGCTTCGAATATTGCCCTTGTTGCCCTCACAGGCTGACCTGTAGTGTAAGTGTAAAAACCCGCAATGGGGTCTGAATCTTCTCCGGTGATGATGGCCTTGGTACTCGTTGAGCCGATATCTATGCCAAGGAATCCCCTGATCATTCCTTTCAGTCCGGGTTTGTAATTTTCAACCTGGACAGGCACAGGGTGTTTTGCAACCTCTGAATCAAACAGGTATTTCTGTCCTGAACTAAAATCAGGATAAGTGCTAAGTTTCAGTTTAAGGGGTGAATGGTAATATTCCTTTCCCTTCTCTTCCCTGGTAAGTATTTCTGATAACGAATCAATATCATTATCCCTTTGAGCAGTATTACTGCCTGCAATTTGCAGGCATGCTCCGTAGGCCCCGAGAAGATTTGATATTTCAGGCACTTCGAACCGGGTCCCGGTCATTGTCTCGAGATGCCTCCTTACAGCCTGATTTTTTGATACTCCACCACCAAAAATTACAGGTTCCCTGAACGATGCATCACTGAAGAGGGTGTCATAAATATTTTTTGCAAGTCCCTTACAGAGGCTGTCGCAAATAGATTCAAGGCCGTATCCGGCTTGCTGAGTATGGATAAGATCTGTTTTGGCAAAAACGGCACACCTGGAAGCAATTTCAGGAATCTCTCCTCTGTTCCTGTTCGCTGTCTGGCAAAGCCCTGTTATGCCATCAATCTTTAGTCTTTCAGCCTGCTGATCGAGAAAGCTTCCTGTACCGGCTGCACACGATGTATTGGTTATTGTATCGGTGTAATTGCCTTTTTCGTCGAAATTAACCAGATGAAAACGCGCCGCTCCCACATATAGCAACGCCCCCGGGAGGGGATAAAGTTTTTTTACCGCTTCAATAATGGATGTTTGTGTATCGAAGGTTGGAATTTCCTTTTTAAAGTACCCCTTGCCTGACAGGTGAGCTATCCCTGTCAATGATGACAGGTCGAAATCCTTCTCCGTTTCAATGATCGTCTCAATGATCCTTCCCCTGTGAAACCTGTAGGCTGTTTGCAGAATATTGCCCCGGTAATCGGTCTGTACCATTGACAGGGTTACTGACCCGATATCAATTCCCAGGATTGTCTCTTTTAAATGTGATTCATCCATACCAGGTTCTTTTAGTCAACCTAATATAACAAATCATGATTGTAAATACAACGGGATCAGCTCTTAACTTATCAATATTATGACCGGTCAATGAATCCTGCAGCCCTGGCTGAATATCTTACACCCGATACCATCGGTGCCAGGCTCTCAAGGACTTCTGTAGCTTCCTCATCAAGGGAAAGACTTACCGATCCCAGGTTTTCACTGAGGTATTTCCTTCTTTTCATACCGGGAATAGGAACTATCCCTTCCCATTTACCCAGCAGCCAGGCAAGGGCTACCTGTGCCGGTGTGGCATTATATTTCGCGGCAATACTGTCAAGTATCCCTGCAACTTCGATATTCTTATCGAAATTATCACCTGTAAAACGGGGAAGGTTGCTTCTGAAATCTTCTTTTCCGAATTTGGTGCCGCTTTTAAATCCGCCACCCAGTATACCCCTGGAGAGTGGGCTGAAGGGAACGAATCCGATACCCAATTTCCTGCATGCTGGCAGAATATCAGCCTCTATATCCCTTGAGAAAAGAGAATACTCCGATTGAAGAGCAGTAACCGGGAATTCCCGGTTTGCCTTTTCGAGGGTCGAAGCTGATATCTCAGAAAGGCCGATGTGCAATACTTTACCCTCCCTGACCATGTCGGCCATAGCACCTACTGTCTCTTCAACCGGGACTGATTTGTCAAGCCTGTGAAGATACCAGAGGTCAATATGATCGGTGCCAAGCCTTTTAAGACTTGCCTCACAGGCCTGCCTTGCATATTCAGGTGTTCCGCATACATATTGTTCCCCGTTTTCATTGCCCCTGTAACCAAATTTTGTTGCCAGAACAATCTTATTCCGGATATCCCTTGTGGCTTCCCCCACAAGTTCTTCGTTATGCCCGTTTCCATATACATCAGCAGTATCAATAAAATCGATACCTATTTCTATTGCTTCGCGGATAGTCATTAAAGATTCTTTCCGGTCACCTTGTCCGTATGGACCAGACATACCCCAGCATCCAAGACCAATAGCCGATACTTCCAGGTTTCCAAGTTTCCTCATTTTCATGTTTGCAGGTAATTGTTTAAATTTATAATAAAGGTAATAATTCGAATGTTATTTATATGGTAAAACAGGCAGGTACCGGTCTTAATAAATGTATCCTGAGTTGCAAATCCATTTTATGTCACATGTAATGAGAAATTATCGCGGTGTGTTTTTGTATGGAATGTTGCTGATGGCAATGCTTATTGGGGGCATTGGAGTCTCTGATGCCCAGCAGTCAGCGAATAACATGACTAAATTCAGCGATCCGTCTGTTATCAATCCGTTGAAAATAGATCTTCGTGATTTTGATTCCGAGGACCTTAAAAGCATGAAGGACCTGGCAAACATGCTCTATTTGCAGGGTAACTACCTGGAGGCTGTAAAAGTGTACCTGTATATAGTGAACAGGAATGCTGACGATTGCGGAAGTTATTACAGGATAGCATGTTGCTATGGGAAGATGGACATGCCGGAGCAGGCTGTTAATTTCCTGATCATGTCATTGAATGCGGGTTATGTTGCTTTCAATATAATAAGCAACGAGGATGCCTTTGATGCAATAAGGAATGATCCGGGGCAGGCTAACCGTTACAGGGAACTTGAACAATATGCTGCGAACTTTGGAGATACAAAATTTTTTGAAGTACGGAAAATGGAGCGATGCCAGCTGTTCCTTCCTCCCGGATTTAATCCCGAAAAGGAATACCCGCTTATTATCGGATTACATGGCAATAGTGGAAATGCACTCGAATTTTCAGGTCTCTGGAAATATTTTATGGGTATGGATGTTATCTATGCTGTTCCCGAGAGCCCGTACAATTATTCTTCACTCGGAGGTGCACTTACACAGGACTATACATGGAGTATTCCCGCGAGTGGCGACTCTGTTTATATTGTTGCCGACCGGGCTATTACAGAATATATCTCAGGTATGTCAGAAGCCCTTGCACAAGAGTATAAAGTAAGTACCAGAATTCTTCTGGGATTTTCGCAGGGCGCGGCTTTCGGTTATGCCACGGCCATAAGATATCATAAACAGTTTGATGGTCTGATCTGTTTCGGGGGACGGTTACCTGACTATGAAAAATATCCATGGCTTCTATCGGAGGATGAACTTGAAGCAAATAACGACCTAATAGTATTCATTGCCCATGGCTTGAATGACCAGTCAGTAGATATCTCTGAAGGACGGAAATCATATCGTATCCTGAAAAGGCTTGGATACAGAGTAACCCTGAAGACATTTGATGGGGGTCATTATGTTCCCGGAGATGTGGTTACGGAAGCAATAAACCGGATCCTTACTGAAAAGGAGAAAGGAAGCGATTAAAACCTCCCGATCGAAACCATAGGTTCTCCCTTACTCATTGGCGGAGTAGCTATAATATACAATACTATTCCGTCATATGGAGCGTAAACATTCTGAAGCCTGTTACCAAAATAATCGTTCAGGTAGCCAACAAGTTCACCTTTCTGCACATGATCTCCTCTTGACATAAGCGGGTGAAAGATCCCCTGTTCGTGTTCGGATGTAATGATCTGGTACTCCTGCACCCAAACCGACTTAAACCTGATATCCGGTTCACCATCTGTCATCCCCAGGTATTTCATGACATTCATGTTTCCCCGTATCACTTCCATTATATCCTCCTCATCTGTCTGGCCCAGCTTCCCCACTTCGGTAGCTATGGCCGGCTTACCCCTCAAAAGGGCAGTATTATCAACGTACAAAGAGCTGGAAATATCTTTAATGCGGCTGGTTTCATGAACGATCACTTTCAGGTTAAAACTCTCGGCCATGCCACGGGTCTTTTCATCCACTTCGGTATTGCCTGTTTCCGTGCAATAAAGGTAGTTCATCAGGTCCTCATTGCCATCGCCGCAATGATTATCAATAAGATAATCACATTTGTCGATAACTTCTTTTGTTAGTTGAAATGCAATCCTTTCAGAACTGGTACCATTCTCCCTGCCAGGAAAAACCCTGTTGAAGTTTTTCCAGTCGTAAGGGTTATAATAAACAGTTCTTTTCAGGAAAGAAGGAATATTGGCAACATGGACAATTATCACTTTACCATTAACCGATCCCGGTTCGATTAATTGGGCAAGTTTTGTCATTGCCAGTATCGGGGGATACTCATAACCGTGTACTCCTGCGAAAAGGGCCAGCACCGGTCCTTCTCCTGCTCCGTTAATTACGGTTACCGGTACTCTTACCTCTCCGCAATCGCTTCCGGCAGGTACATTAATATAACCCGACTTTTTTTCACCCGGGATGGTGGTTATTTCTCCCACACTGAATTTTTCCTGTGAATAAAGTCCTGTGAAGGATGAGAACAGAAGGGTAATACTGATCAGGGAGATAATAGTTGATCTCATAATAGTATGGTTTGAATTTATTTACATAAGCATGATTGACAGAAATTCACAGATACCGTTTGTAAAGTTCAGTATCCTCAGGTTTTCATCTGGTCCGTGCTGGTTGTTATCCGGATTGACCACAGGAACAATTACTGCCGGTATGTCAAGTGCATTAATGAAAGGTGCCACGGGAACAGTTCCTCCCATTATCCTTACTACAACCGGTTCGCTACCGGTACCCTTGGCTATTGCATCAGTCAGCCAGGCGCCTGCAGGTGATTTTGTGTCAGTTCTGAAAGGCATTGTGGCCTCTCCCCCTTTCCCGGGTTTAACAATCCACTCTTTTGTCAGCCTTTCCTCTTCGGTTGGCTCCCTGTCGATAATGTAGCACCCCTGTTTTATAAGGTAATCAGTTACCAGTTGCACCAGGTTGACGGGATCTGATTCAGGTACAATATTCTCCTTTATCCTTGCATCATTCTTAAGTGATATAAATTCCGTCAGCTCACCTATTCCTTTTGCTGTTTTAGCCAGACTGAGATAATAAATGGTTCCGGGGTCCTGCGACATTCCCAATGTCCACATTATAAATATTCCCGATATGACCGTTATCAGTTTCTTCATGCCCTGATCATTTTCGTTTTCTGTACATTCAGGTTCCAATATACTCTTTTCGTCAGAATATTTACAATCAGCATATGCCAAAGTGTCTTGGGAAAGAGCATGTTCCTAAAAAAAATTACATTAAGTTTGATTTATAACATATCCATAGTTTATTGTTTTACAGTATAGTTTCATATGTTTATATCCTGGAAATAAAATAATCTAATCAGATCATGAAACGAAACCTATTGTTCCTACTGGCAATTTTACCTCTGGCCCTGTTCGGGCAGAAGAAACCTCTGAGTCATTCAGATTATGATATGTGGAAAAGCCTTGGTAGTTCTGTTATTACCGACGACGGTAAATGGGTAAGCTACCAGATCAATCCCCAGCAGGGAGACGGATGGCTTTACCTGTACAATTACGGAAGTCATGGCCTCGATTCCGTTGCACGCGGGATCAATGCCTCATTTTCAGGTGATGCCTCCCTGTTTGCATACCTGGTTAAACCAACATACGCTGAAACGAGGCAGGCAAAAGTTGATAAAAAGAGACCCGATGATATGCCAAAGAATAACCTTGGTATTAAGAATACAAAAACGGGAGAGACAATTACCGTTGAAAGGGTTAAATCGTTTGGTGTTTCTTCCGATGAGGGATCATGGATCGCCTACCTGATGGAGAAACCTCTGCCTCCAAAGGAAGAGAAGAGCGATTCAGGTAACTCAGGTCAGGGTCGTGAGCCAGCTGCATCAGGTGGTGCAAGACAGGGCCGCGGGGGAAGAGCCCCGGCCGGAGGAAATGGCGGAGGAAGCCGTGCCGAAGGAACCGATCTTGTTATCGCCAATCCTGTAAAAGGCGTGGAACTGACAGTTAAAGATGTTACTGATTATGCGGTTTCTCCTAACGGTGCTGCCGTGGCATATGTACAGATGACCACAGATACAACAAAAACAGAACATTACAGTGTATCGGTTTATGATACAAAAACGGGAAATACAACAGAGAAATTTGCAGGTGATGGCTCTCTGAACAAGCTTACACTTTTTGACAAAGGTGACAGGCTTGCATTTTTGTTTACCGGTGATACATCAAAAGTAAAAGTGTACGACCTCTATTATGCTGCCTCTGGAGATGCAGAGAAAATTGTATCTATGGACACTCCGGGAATGCACGGAGGATGGTCGGTCAGCGAAAATGGCACAATACAGTTCTCTGATAACGGAAGTAAGATATTTTTCGGAACAGCGGCAAAACCAGTTGAAGAGCCGGAAGATACTCTCCTTGCAGATGAAAAGTACAGCCTGGATGTATGGAACTGGCAGGACCAGCTCCTTCAGCCACAGCAAAAAATCAATCTTTCACGCGAAAAAAGAAGGACCTATCAGGCTGTTTATCATGTGGCAGATAAAAAAATGGTTCAGCTTGCCGATGAGGAAATGCCCGACGTCAGGTTGCTTATGAAAAGAGACGGTGCCGTTGCTATAGGGTCATCAGGGTTGAAGTACGAAATGTTGTCATCATGGGATGCAAATAATTATACCGATTATTACCTGGTGGATGTTATGACGGGCAAGCATACCTTATTGATCGAGAAGGCTCCGTCGACAGTTACATTCTCACCTACCGGGAAATACATGATGTACTGGGCTATCGATTCAAAGAGCTGGAAAGTGAGGCCTGTTGCGGGCGGAAATGATCTCGACCTGACGGCATCACTGGGAGTGGATTTCTTTGACGAACTGAATGACACACCATCTGAACCCAGGGCTTACGGTGTTGCTGAATGGATAGAAGGAGAAAGATATGTACTGGTATATGACCGCTATGATATCTGGAAGCTTGATGTAACAGGGAAGGATGCTGCAGTGAACCTGACCAATGGTTTCGGGCGCAGGAACAGGATAACCCTCAGGTATAATTCCCTCTCGGCAAGAGGAGGCGGGTTCCGTGGAAGAGGTGGATTTGGCGGGGGCGACGAAAAGCTCTGGTTAGGTCCGAAGGAAGTAATTCACCTTGATGCTTTCAACGAGATCAGTAAGCAGGCAGGACTTTATACCATTGCCGTCAACAAACCAGCTGATCCTGTGAAAATAGCGATGGGTGATTATGCTCTCAGGTCGGTTCAGAAACCTGACGATGCAAATGTTCTGATGTTCCAGAAAGGAGATTTTGTGCATTCACCGGAACTATATATGAGTGATATGAAGATGGGGAACGAAGTAAGGATATCCAATACCAATCCACAACAGTCACAATACAACTGGGGGACAGTTGAACTGGTTGAATGGATGTCGTTTGACGGGCAAAAACTCCAGGGGCTATTGTACAAGCCTGAAGATTTCGATCCATCGAAGAAATATCCCATGATAGCCTATTTCTATGAAAGGAGTTCCGATGAGCTTCATTCATACATTGCACCGGCGCCCAGCGCATCAATAATAAACAAGACATATGCCGTAAGTAACGGCTACCTGATCTTTGTTCCCGATATTCCATATGTTGAGGGATATCCTGGTCAAAGCTGCTATAACGCAGTGGTAAGCGGTGTTTATGCCATGCTCGACCAGTTTGACTTTATCGACCCTGAAAGGCTTGGACTCGACGGACAAAGCTGGGGAGGTTACCAGATTGCATATCTGATAACACAGACCGACATGTTCAGGTGCGCATTTGCAGGTGCACCGGTAAGCAATATGACCAGTGCCTATGGCGGAATACGCTGGGGGTCGGGGATGAGCCGTATGTTCCAGTACGAGCAGACACAGAGCCGCATAGGAGGGACCCTGTGGGAGAGGCCGATGCAGTATATTGAGAATTCGCCGATATTCTGGGTGCCAAAGGTCAATACCCCGGTAATGATAATGCATAACGATGCCGACGGAGCAGTTCCATGGTACCAGGGGATCGAGTTCTTTGTTGCTCTTCGAAGGCTTGGGAAACCTGCATGGATGGTATCCTATAACGATGAGGATCACAACCTGGTCAGGCGGCCCGACAGGGTAGATCTTTCAATCAGGAAGATGCAGTTTTTCGATCATTTCCTTATGGGAGCTCCGATGCCATACTGGATGGATAAAGGTATATCACAGATGGAGAAGGGGAAGATCAGCGGGTATGAATTGATGAAATAACTCCGGGGGAGTATTATCAGGGGCGGTTTTTCCTGCCACCCTTTCCGTGGACGGTAAGATTTGGATTCTTTTTCCTTTTCTTGTCGTCCCGGAAATGACCCTTTCCTCCAGTCTTTTTTCCGGACCTGTGAGGATTTGCTTCATTTATTACTACAGGTGTACCTTCGTATTCGGCACCCCTGAATGAAGAAATCACCCTTCCTGCGTAATCCCTGTCTATTTCAAAAAATGAAAAGTTCCGTTGGATATCGATCTTTCCTATATCAACATCGCGTCTACGCAGTGCTTCGTTCACGAGACCGATCAGCGATGAGGCATTCATTCCTGATTTTGATCCGATATTCAAATGGATTTTTGTATACCTGGCTTTTCCCTTCACTGGCCTTTTAAAATCACCTTTGTTATCAGGTGAAACGTTCAGGTCTGAAGCATCTTTATAATACTCCAGAAAATGGTTAAATTCCACTGAAACGAAGCGTTTGATAAGCTCTTCCCTGTCAAGCCACTCAAGTTTGCGGTATATCAGCGGGAGAAAGCTTTTTATCTGGTTCTCGTCAACTTCTACATTTTCTACCCTGTCGATCAGACTGAAAAGCCTTTTTTCACATATTTCCCTTCCTCCGGGTATCTGCATATGACGAAATTTCTTTCCGGAAAGATGTTCCAGTTCTTTTATTCTTTTTCCTTCACGCGAATGTGAAATTGTGATAGCTGTTCCATACTTGCCTGCCCTTCCGGTTCTGCCGGTACGGTGTATATAAATTTCGGGATCATCGGGGAGGTTATAGTTTATTACATGTGTGAGATCCTGGACATCGAGTCCTCGGGCAGCCACATCAGTGGCAATTAACAATTGAAGATGTTTGTTCCTGAAACGCTGCATCACACTTTCACGCTGTGCCTGGGAAAGATCCCCATGAAGGGCATCTGCATTGTACCCGTCCTGTATTAGCTTGTCTGCCACCTCCTTGGTCTCACTCCTTGTGCGACAAAAAACAATACCGTAAATTTTAGGATTAATATCGGCTATCCGCTTTAGGGCGGGATACCTGTCGGCAGCCCTTACAACATAATACAGGTGCTCGACATTGGATGCACCGGTATTCTACCTTCCAACAGTTATTTCAACAGGTGAATGCAAGTAATTACTTGCTATTCGCCTGACCCCATCCTGCATAGTTGCCGAAAAGAGCA
>JBJKPH010000025.1:0-3053 GCA_046706585.1 Bacteroidales bacterium
GGTATACATGATCTTTCAACCCATAAGGTGTACGGCTCACTGTGTCGCCACAGCAACCGGTGGGCTTTTACCCCGCCTTTTCACCCGTTCCGTGACCATAAGGCCATGGTGGTTATTCTCTGTTACACTACTATGCCCTCACGGACATCTTCCCGTTAGGAAGCATGGTGCCCTGTGTTGCCCGGACTTTCCTCCCCCTGCCTTTGCAGGAAGCGACAGGACGGTTTGCTGCAATACAAAAATACAACATTCTGACTATTTATCACTCATAGTGTGTAACAGTCCGTACATTCACAAATTCCCTGATACCGAACGATGACAGTTCCCTCCCGTAACCTGAAGCCTTCACTCCGCCGAAAGGAAGTGCCGGGTCTGACCTCACAAAACCGTTTATTGCTACAGTTCCACATTCAAGATCTCCTGTTATCCTCTTCATCAGCGACCGGTTATTCGTCCAGACCGAACTGCCAAGCCCAAATGAAGAGTCATTTACATGTTTAACAAGTTCGTCATATCCTGAGAAACTAAACACAGGAACTACCGGGCCAAAGGTTTCTTCAACAGCTACAGGGCTGTCATATGGAACATCAATCATTATTGCAGGCTGATAGAAGCATTTTCCCGGCACACCGGCTTTACCACCTGTAACAAAGGTGGCTCCCATTGCTACAGTCCTTTGAACCTGTTCATTCAACTCTGCCACCGCCTGTTCATTAACAAGCGGGCCCATGTATACATCAGGGCTCATCGGGTCGCCAATAACCAATGATTCAACTCTCAGCCTGAACAGGTGAAGGAATTCAGACCATATCCTTTCATGTACGAATATCCTCTTTGCAGCTATACAGCTCTGCCCGTTATTCTGAAACCTCCCGACAACAGCTGCTTCTACTGCCTTCTGAAGGTTTGCATCAGGGAATACAATAAAAGGATCACTGCCTCCGAGTTCCAGTACACTTTTCTTCACCGAAGCACCGGCATGCATGGCTATTATCTCGCCTGCCCTGTTACTTCCCGTTAACGAAACGGCTCTCACCTTATCAGATGCAATAAGCTTTTCGACCTGTGAATGATCAATGAAAAGATTCATAAAGATCCCATCAGGAAATCCCGACATGGCAACCGCTTTTTCAATATTAAGAGCTGAAAGAGGCACATTCGATGCATGCTTGAGCAAAAGCGAATTACCTGCTGCCAGGGCCGGCACCAGGCACCTGATAACCTGCCAGAAAGGAAAATTCCATGGCATGACTGCCAGTACAATACCTATCGGATCATACCTTATAATGCTTTTGCCGGCCGGAGAAGAGATGCGTTCCGGTTTCAGGAACCGTTCCGCATTATCTGAATAGTAGTGGCAGGCCATCGCACACTTTTTAACTTCGGCGACTGCCTGGGAAACGGGCTTTCCCATTTCCATGGTCATTGTTTCGGCATACATCTCCTTATTCTTTAACAGGGTCTCTGCAAGATTAAGGAAAAGAGGTATTCTTTCCCTGACAGGTATTTTTCTCCATTTCTCAAATGCACTCCATGACTGATCAAGGCTCTCTTCAAGCATCCTTTCGGTGATCGTATCAAAGGTTGCCATTTCTTCGCCCGTATATGGGTTTACCGATCTGTATTTCATATCTGCCTCTGTTTTGAATATTAATGAAAGTTTACACAATCAGCTATAATCATGCCTTATCTTCCCGGATGGCTGTAGCTAAAATTAACTATTTTTGCATATTAATAAAATGACATTTGCTGCTATCGATGAATGACCCGAAAAATATAAGGACAGAGGATTACACATACCCGCTGCCGGAAGAAAAGATTGCTTCCTATCCCCTGCCGGAAAGAGATTCTTCAAAACTTCTGGTATACGACCATGGAAGCATGACTGACACAACCTTCAGGGAAATAACAGACTATATCAGTAATGATCAGACAGTTGTCTTCAACGATACAAAAGTCATAAGGGCAAGGATCATGTTCAGGAAAGAGACAGGAGCAACAATCGAGATCTTCTGCCTTGAGCCTGTTCACCCCCATGAGCATAACGTATCATTTGCATCATACGGACCTGTCAGGTGGAAATGCCTTGTCGGAAATCTGAAGAGGTGGAAGAGCGGGTCGCTCGAAACGACCATTGGTTTCAATAGCCGTGAAACGAACCTCCGGGCTACACTAAAAAGCCGTATAGACGATGCTTTTGAAATAGAATTCTCATGGGATGATAACGGTCTTACCTTTGCGGAAGTACTTGAGAAAGTTGGACATGTCCCGGTACCACCCTATTTGGGAAGGAAAGACGAAGAGATCGACCGGACAAGATATCAGACAGTTTATTCGGCATTCGACGGTTCGGTTGCCGCACCTACGGCAGGTTTACACTTTACCCCTGAGATATTGAGAAAACTATCGCAGAAGGGTATTGAAACGGCAAATATCACGTTGCATGTAGGAGCAGGGACATTTATACCGGTAAAGAGCGATACTATCAGCGGGCACCATATGCACTCTGAACTGATAAATGTTAACAGGTCAACTATCGGAAAACTAAAGAATGGTAACATACTTGCGGTAGGTACAACATCGGTAAGGAGCATCGAAAGCCTGTACTGGCTTGGTGTGCATCTGCACAAGGCAGGATCAGGCAGCAAGCATGTTCCTGGTATAAATCAGTGGGATCCCTATGAGATGCAGGCAATGCTTTCACCTGACGAATCACTTGATGTGATCCTCGATTATATGTCGAAAAGGGATATTGATTCAATAGAGACATCCACCCGCATGATCATTCTTCCGGGATACAGATTCAGGTTTGTGAGATCACTGATTACCAATTTCCACATGCCGGGAAGCACACTGCTGTTGCTGGTAGCTGCACTTGTGGGTGAAAAATGGAAAAATATCTATTCACATGCACTGGGAAACGGGTATCGTTTCCTGAGTTACGGCGATAGTTCACTAATAATCCCCTGATGATCAGGACTGTTTTGCCATCTCACTTTCAAGCAGACCTATAAATCCCTCCACATCATCTTCGGTTGTGTCCCATGAGGTCA